>CAZMAZ010000280.1:0-1844 GCA_964564255.1 uncultured Clostridium sp.
CAAGAAAAATGCACTTTCCTCTTGCGTCGGCGGAAAAAATATGATACAATAAAAGGGTAAACAACCGAATTGCGGACAAAGGGGGATAATTCCGATGTTAAATTCCAAAACAGAACAATTCCATTTAAAAACGCGACCGGGAGAGGTCGGCAGGTACTGCATTCTGCCCGGCGATCCCGCACGCGCGGAAATCATTGCATCCTATTTTGATCAACCCTACCATTTGATACAAAACCGCGAATACAATATTTACTGCGGCAAACTGGACGGCGCTCTTGTCTCGGTTTGCTCCACCGGCATCGGCGGTCCGTCCACTGCCATTGCCGTGGAAGAATTGGTTGCCTGCGGCGCAGATACCCTGATTCGCGTCGGCACCTGCGGCGGCATCTCCCTGCAGGTCTGCTCGGGTGACGTTGTCATCGCTTCCGGCGCCGTGCGGCAGGACGGCACCTCTCACGAATATGCGCCTGCCGAATTTCCTGCCGTCTCCGACACCGATGTCCTGTTTGCCTTGCGAGAATCGGCACGCGCACAGGGCTTCCCTGTTCATACCGGCGTTGTTCAATCCAAGGATGCCTTTTACGGTCAGCATCATCCCGCGCTTTTGCCGAATGCCGGGGCATTGCTTGCCAAATGGGAAGCATGGAAGCGCTTGGGCGTCCTTGCCAGCGAAATGGAAGCCTCTACGCTCTTTACCGTCGCCGCTTATCTGGGCGTGCGTGCGGGTGCGGTTTTCCACACGGTCTGGAATCAGGAACGCGCAAATGCCGGCATGGACACCGACAGCGCGGAAAGCCACGACACCGATCGTGCCATTCGCACTGCCATCTGTGCCATTCGTCTGCTGATTGCCGACGACCGCGCAAAGGAGGCTTAACGGTGTTACGCAAAAAAAGCACTCCGGGCGCTACGGTCAATACGGCAAATACTGTTTCTCCCGAAAAAAACGCCACTGCAGCCAACACTGCCCTGACGCCGGAGGAACGCGCCGACGCCAAGCGCATTCGAAAGCGCTTGCGCCGCATTCGGAAATTTTTGAGCGGATACAAAAAGCGCCGCAAAAAAATCGGCAAATACAAAAAGAAAATCGGCTTGATTCGCATTGCCAAGCTCTCAAAGATTAAGAAAATCGGAAAAGGCAAGGCGGTAAAGCGCCAAAAGTGAAATCTCTGCCTGCCGCCAAACGGTCGGGAGTGCAAGATGACAATAAAAACAAAGCGTAAAAAGGAGTATCATTATGGCAAAGAAGAAGAAAAAGAGCACCTTTTGGGCGGATTTCAAGGCATTTATCAGCCGCGGCAACGTGGTCGATATGGCTGTCGGTGTCGTCGTCGGTGCCGCCTTCAGCAAGATCGTCACCGGTCTTGTCAACTACATTATCAACCCGTGTGTCAGTCTTTTGACCGACGGTACCAATCTGGATGAAATCAAAACCGTTCTGGTCAAGGGGGTTCCTGCCACCGACACCACCGAAGAGGTTGCCGAGGTTGCGATTCTCTGGGGCACCTGGCTGCAGACCATTATCGACTTTTTGCTGGTCGCCTTCTGCATCTTCCTGGTTCTGCGTATTCTGGTAAAGACGCGCAATAAGCTGGAAGCAAAGAAGCTTGCCGAAGAAGCGGCAAAAGCGGAAGCCGAAAAGGCAAAAGCGGAGGTTGAAAAAGCGGCAGCCGACGCCGCCGCGCAGGCAGTCAAGGAACGGCAAACCGCTATTGAAAATGCGATTTTGCATCAAGAGGTTTTGCTGGCGGAGCTGGTGGAAGCAAGCAAAAAGAAATAAGCATTTGCACACGCGGGCGGAGCATATCCGCCCGCCTTTTTTCGCGGGCGCCTTTTTTCGCGGG
>CAZMAZ010000281.1:0-1833 GCA_964564255.1 uncultured Clostridium sp.
ACGGCGGACCGCGTCAGCGGTGGATGCAGTGTTTTCGGTTCATTATCTCCGCTGAAAATATAAATTTTCAATACTACAGGTCCTCGGGATAAATCACCTCGCGCTCCAGCCGCACCCCAAAGGTCTCAAATACCCTTTTTTGCACGTAAGCAATCAAGCATCGCACATCCGCCGCCGTGGCGTTCCCGCGATTGATCACAAATCCCGCATGCTTTTCGGATACCTGTGCATCGCCGATGCGGTAGCCCTTCAGCCCCGCTTCCTCAATCAATTTCCCCGCAAAAAAGCCTTCGGGGCGCTTGAAGGTACTGCCCGCGCTCGGATGCTCCAAGGGTTGCTTTTCGCGACGCGCGCGCATGTTTTCGCGACACTTTGCGATATTTTGCTCGCGATTTCCCGCACGGCAGGCAAATCGCGCCTCCAAAAGAATCAGGCTCGGGTGCGCACGGTAGAAGGAATCCCGATAGGCAAAGGCATGCTCTGCCGCCGACAGCGTCCCGAAGCTGCCGCTTTCTCTGTCATAATAGGTGCTTTGCAAAAGCAAATCCGCCACCTCGCCCCCGTAGGCGCCCGCATTCATAAAGACGGCGCCGCCCACACTGCCGGGAATCCCGCATCCGAAGACAAACCCGTCAAAGCCGCGCTCGCATCCCGCGTCGTGACAGAGGTGCCGAAAAGAGGCGCCCGCCTGCGCGGTCACATAGCCGTCGCCGTAGGTGATACCGTTCATTCTTTCGGTAAACAGCACAGCCGCCTCCAGCCCCTCGTCGGGAAAGAGCAAATTGCTCCCCTTCCCCACGGTCAAAAGCGGCAGACCCGCTTCCCGCACAAGGGCACAGGCAGACATAAGCGACGCCGCATCGGTCGGATAGATTGCCAAAGCACAGGGACCGCCGATGCGAAAGGAAGAGCAATCGGCAAGCACGCGGTGCGGCAGTGCATAAATGCCCTCTGCCTGCAATGCCGCATACAAACTGTCGTATCCGGTCATGACTCTGTCTCCTCTTCCCTTTTATTTACCAGCTCGACAAGCTCGCGTAAATCGCCAATGACATAGGTCGGACAAAAATCGCCGGGCAACGGCTTTCCGTGGGGATTAAACCAGCAGGTATCGATGCCCGCACGCATGCCGCCCAAAATATCCGAGGTCAGCGAATCCCCAATCACCAAAGCGTGCGCGGCGCAAAACTGCGGAATGGCAGCCTTGACCGCATCGAAATATGCCGCAGACGGCTTCTCTGCCCCCACCGTTTCCGAAATAAAGCGCGCCCGGAAGAGCGGCGCCAGCGGAGAGGGGTCAAAACGGTGCTCCTGTACGTACTTGTCGCCGTTGGTAATCAGGTACAGCCTGTGCGTCCGCGCAAGCGCGGTGCAAACCGCCAAAGCGCCGTCCCAAAGATATGCCTTTTTGGACAGACGCAGCTTGTAAAAGGCATTCATCTCACGCGGGTCGGCGTCGGTGTGCAGTCCCGCCTCCTCAAGATAGGTTGCAAACCGCATCCAGTAAAGGTCCTGCTTTAAAATCTCGCCCCGCTCCAGCCGCTTCCAGTAGGAATCGTTGACCGCGGCGTACAGCGCAATCTCTTCCTCCCCCGCACACAGCCCGAAATGCGAAAAGCATTCGCCGATTGCCTCGTGCTCCGCACGTGAAAAATCAAGTAAGGTGTTGTCCGCATCAAACAGCAGATCTCGGTATTTCCCTTGTCGGTTCATCCCATCGGTCTCCTTTGTTCTGTAAATGTTTTTCCTCTATTATACTCTATCTGTTATACTCTATCTATTATACTCTATTTTTCTCTCTTTTGCAAGAGCACGGGAGGCAAGTTTTGCGCC
>CAZMAZ010000282.1:0-1833 GCA_964564255.1 uncultured Clostridium sp.
GGTTTCATTCCAAACACCACGCTGTCATTCCGAGCGCAAACGCTGTCGAGCGTTCGCGAAGAATCCCGGCGGAGGGCGGCTTTGTTCGACCAATGATTTTTATTATCAAAATTTTGGTTTGCGCACAAAAAAGCGATGCCGTGCTGTAGGTCGACATCGCTTTTCGGCTGTTTTTTGCCTTGCATTAGTAGGCAATGGTAGTCATCAAGGCATATTCGGGCTGCGAGACATCCAGGCGGGAGCACTGCACCACAACAGGTTGGTCGCTTTCGACCAGGATAGCGTAGGGGGTGTTGCGCGGGACGGGGCATCCCTGCGCGTTTTTGAGTTTATCCAAGCGGATATGGTTGGTGCGGCGGTCGGCACAGACGGCAACGAAATCGCCGAGCGGTTCGGCATCTTCAAAGTAGAAGGTCAGGCGAATATGCGCCTCCCGACCCGACAAATTGAGGACACAAACTGCCTCGTGGCTGACAAATTCGCCCTTTTGGGTGTCGCTCATATAGCCATCGGCAATGAGCCATTCTTTTTTTCCGTACATATCGGTATCTCCTTTTTTAAATTTATTGTTATCACTCATCACTCATCACTCATCACTCTTCACTCTTATATATCACTGCCAGTCCGCCTTTTGCGGTTTCGCGGTAGCCGGACGGCAAATCCTTGCCTGTGCGATACATGACCTCCACGATTTGGTCGAAGGAGACCTGATGCTTGCTTTCCAGTGATTTTGCCAGCATAACGGCATTAAAGGCTTTGATGCTTGCCATGGCGTTTCGTTCGATGCAGGGAATCTGCACCAGCCCCCGCACAGGGTCACAGGTCAGCCCGAGGTTATGCTCCAGCGCGATTTCCGCCGCGCATTCCACCGTATCGGTGCCCAGCTCGTAAATCTGGGCAAGTGCCGCCGCCGCCATGGAGCAGGCGACCCCGACCTCTGCCTGACAGCCGCATTCGGCGCCGCTGATGGAAGCGTTGGTCTTAACCACATTGCCGATAACACCGGCAACTGCCAGTGCGTCCAATATTTCCGCCTCGCGCACGCCGCAGTCGCGGTACATGTAGTAGAGCACGCCGGGCAGGATGCCGGCGGAACCGCAGGTGGGGGCGGTGACCACCGTTCCGTTGGCGGCGTTTTCCTCGGCGACCGCCAGCGCATAGGCGGAAACCCGTCTGTTTTCATGCATCAGAGCGGGCTCGAATTTGGTGTTTTCCGCATACAGCGTGCGCGCCTTGCGTGCCAGGTGCAGACCGCCGTCCAGCTCTCCCGTGCGTTCCAGACCGCACTCCACCGCTTCGCGCATGACCTGCCAGACGCGGCGCAGATGGATGTCAATCTGCGGCTCGTAATGGCGGACATAGGCGGCAAGCGACAGGTTATTTTGCAAAAGGAAGGCACGAATGGCAGAGAAGTCCGCTTCCGGGTACACGTCCGCGCCCTCGGTCAGCGGGACGCCGTCAATCAGCACACTGCCGCCGCCGATGCTTTGTGCGGTGAATAGCAGTTGTGGGGTGTTGCCGTCTATGCGGCTGACCGTCAGCTGGTTCGGATGTCCGAGATCCTGTTTTTGTGTGTCAAAAACAATCTCGGTTTCGACTCCCAGCGTTTCCCGTAAGACGCGGTCGGTTCCGTGCCCCTTGCCGGTCAAGGCAAGTGAGCCGAACAGGTCGACGCGGTAATGACCCGCACCGTAGTGCAATAGCGTGTATTCCGCAACGCGTTGCGGACCGATGGTGTGTGAGCTGGACGGACCCCGTCCGATGCGATACAACTCGGTAAGTGATTTCATGTGTGTTTCCTCCGTTTTTGAAGCGGTCTTCTTTTCGCGGGGC
>CAZMAZ010000283.1:0-1817 GCA_964564255.1 uncultured Clostridium sp.
TTAAATGCCTCTACAACAGCTTGTTTGTACTCGTCATACTGTTCTGCTTCTGCCATAGTTGCTAACTTGTTTTCCCACGATGCAATTTTTTCTTGTTGTTTTGCTTCCATTAAAGTATTTGTTGCTTCTTCTAATTGTTTTTGTGCTGTTTCATTATCTAAATAAGCTTTATAAAGTTCTTTCTGTTCGGCTGTCATGTCCTTGTAATCTAATGTACCTTGTTGTACTTGATCAAACAATTCTTTTCCAGACATTCCGCATTTTGCTTCAGCTTCTGCTAATCTTTGGTTTGCTTCTTCTACTTTATCAACACTATCTATGTATGAATTATTGGCATCTTCTAAATTCTTGGTTGCCTCTTCAAGATTTTTCTGTGCGTCTGCCACAGATAATATAGCTTCTTCTTCAGATGCCCATTTAAATATTAATGTTCCAACAGCAGTAACTAATGCCACTACCGCTGCTATAATAGCTCCAATTCCTAATGTAGCTGCACTTATTCCTGCTGCAATAGCATACCCTAATGCAATAAATGCAGCGCCAATTGCTGCTAATGCTACAGAAATCACCTTCTCTTTCGTTGTCATTTCATCCCAATTCAATATCATATTGATAATGCTTCCAGATAGCATTGCAATTCCTGCAATTATTAATAAAATTCCAGCATTAAATTTTGTAAATATTTCAGGAGCATTATCAAAGCTATCGATAAAGCTCGCAATTTTCATAGTTCCTATTATTGCCGCAATTGTTCCTAATGTTGCTAATATTAATGCTTTATTGTCTATAATCCATTGCAACCATTTTGGAACTTCCCCTTGTATGCCACTTAAATCCATACTTGGTGTACTAACACTACTTCCAGCCGAAGTATTGCTTGTATCTGATAAAATATTCATTTCATCAAAACCCTGTAAAGATTTTTGTATTTCTTTTGCTGATTTTGCTGTGCCACTTGCACTTGATTGCATTTTTTGAAAGTTTTTTACACTAGCTCCACTAAATAAATTTATACCAAACCATGCAGTAGTTATGGCGTTTATATAACTCAACGCCGTGTATAACAATTTTATTATTGATTGAATAGCAGGAGCCAATGCATTTGCTATACAGTATCGCATATAATCTAGATCTGTTGATATTTGACTGTTATATTGAGATACCATACTTATTGCTCTTCTAACTGCACTATAAGCTGTTCTAACCCCGACAACAGCCATAGCCATCTTGCCTATTTTACTTATTTGCCCTTGGAGTGCTTTCCCTATACTGTTTATTTGTCCGTGTGTTTTATCTATTTTTATAGATTCAATTTTATCTTTAAATTGCTGAATTTTGGCATTGTTTTCAATTTGTTTTGTTTTGACTTTATCTAGTTTAATGCGTGCTTTTTCAATTGCAGGAGCCTGTTTATTGATTTCGCTATTTATATTAGAATATTTTTCTCTCATTTTTGTTAGTTCCGAATTAACCTTATTATAATTAGACATTTCTGAACTTGGTAAAGCTCTGTCGAATCCATTTTGTGCAAACATTGCTTGTTTTTCTTTATTTAAATTTGATATCTTTTGTCTATATTGGTCTGCTTCCTGTTGAAGTTTCTCATATCTATTTATTTCTGCCTGCAATTCCTTTTGTTCTGAACTGCTTTTCGCGTTATCTGTTTGTAGCTTATTTATCTTATTTTCTAATTCTTCAACATCTTTATCTATTCCACTATTATCAAGTTTTGTTTTTATCTTTAAATAACCATCCAATTATTTCACCTGCCTTTTAGCTGTTCTTCAAACAATCTATCTAATCTTGACTGCTCGTAT
>CAZMAZ010000284.1:0-1815 GCA_964564255.1 uncultured Clostridium sp.
AAGGCAACGGACTCTGACTCCGTCATTACCTAGGTTCGAATCCTAGTGCCGCAGTCACAAAATCCCGAATGCAATCGCTTTCGGGATTTTTGTTTGAAACCCTTATTCTTTCAATCGGAGGTAGAATGCATGACCGACGCCTTTGCTCAAACCAAATTGCTTTCTTGTCCGCATTGCCGTGCCTCTCTGTACAAAGAAGAAAACAGTCTCTTCTGCACAGGTGCAAAGCGTCACTGCTTCGATATTGCATCCAGCGGATATGTCAATCTCTCGGTTTCCCAAAAAAGCGGCAGTGGGGATTCCGCAGATGCCGTGCGTGCCAGAAGCGCTTTCCTGCGTGCAGATTATTACAAACCTGCCGCAGAAGCCATTGCCAAAACCTTATCCGCGTATCTGCCAAAGGACAGTCTTGTACTGGACACAGGGTGCGGGGAAGGCTACTATGCGCAAAAACTTGCCGAAAACGGCTTGACCGTATTGGGATTTGATCTTTCCAAAAGTGCATGCGAACGTGCAAGTAAACAGGCACGAGCGGCACAGCTGCAGGACCGTTGCCGTTTTGTGGTTGCAAGTCTGTTTGATTTGCCGATTTGCGACAACAGTGCCGACGGAATCATGAGTATCTTTGCTCCCTGCGCGGAAAAAGAATTTTTGCGAGTGCTTCGCCCGGGCGGTATCCTTTTGGTCGCCGGTGCAGGGAAACGCCATTTGTTCGGACTTAAAGAGATATTGTATGAGAATCCTTATTTCAATACCGAACGGAATGACCTGCCATCCTGCCTGCATCAGATAGAAAAATACAATCTAACCTTTCCCATTACGGTGTACGGACAAGATGACATTCAAGCGCTTTTTTCCATGACGCCGTATTACTGGCGCACATCGGAAAAAGATAAAGCTAAACTTTTCGGCATAGAACAGCTGACAACCGAGGTTGATTTTGAATTATCCATATACAGAAAGGAAACCGAGCTTTGAAAATATCACTTTGCATTCCCATGTACAACGAAAAAAGTATCATTGTCGATACTGCCAATACACTGCACGCTTACATGTCTTCCCATTTTGAAGAATATGAAATACTCTTTTCCAATGATGGAAGCCGGGACGGATGCGACCGACTGGTCGAAGACCTGCATCTTCCCTGTGTGCGCGTTGTCGGTTACCCCGAAAACAAAGGAAAGGGATGTGCGGTGCGAACTGCCATGCTGGAAGCGACAGGAGACATTATCATATTCACCGATGCGGATCTTGCATACGGAACCGATGTGATTCAAGGTCTTTGCGATACCTTTTCCGAGAATCCGCAAGCGGATATGGTAATCGGTTCCCGCAATATCAGTAAAGACGGCTATGAGGGCTATACCTTCATCCGCAAGCTGGCATCCAAAACCTACATTCGCGTCCTTTGTCTTGCCGGCGGATTCCGCCTTTCCGATTCACAGTGTGGATGCAAAGGCTTCCGCGCCGATGCCGCAAAAAAAATCTTTTCCCGTTGCGAAGTCAACGGTTTTGCCTTTGATTTTGAAGCAATCCTGTGGGCTTCCAAATTGAAAATGAAAATCGTCGAAATGCCGGTCAAAATCATCAATCACCGCGAATCCAAAGTCCATGTCTTTTCCGATTCCTTTAAAATGCTCCGCGACCTGCGCAAAATGAAAAAACGTATCAAGAAAGCGGACATCTAAAGGGAACTGCCGATACTTTTTTAAGGAAACACTGATTTAATGAGGTGGTACAGATTCGGTGCAGATTTTTTTGCCTGTAGGGCACCTCTAAAAATTCATCGCACGCAGATTCGGCGAGATCTTTTCC
>CAZMAZ010000285.1:0-1814 GCA_964564255.1 uncultured Clostridium sp.
TCAGCCAACTTGCTTGGGTCAGCCTACGTAGTCGAGGTTTGCTATGAGGTAAAGTACTGCCGCAAGGTCGTACTTTGTGAGGTTGCGGTCCTTCTTGTATACGGAGGAGGTTACCATGTCGATGCTGATGCAGTTTTCCTTCGCTGTGTCGTCTCTGTCAAAGCCCTTGAAGGATATGTCGTTCTTGTCTTCGAGAACCTCGAGGAACTGGTCTACCATCTCGCACGCACGCTTTACTGTGATAACTACACTTGTGTCCTCTTCTTCGCCTACAAGCTCGTACTTTTCAGCCCAGCTGAGTCTCTGTGTGTTGTTTGCAAGCTTGTCGTTTACGTCTGCCATTTCAGCAAGGGCACACGCAAATGTCTTTACGGATACTGCCTTGGAGCCGTTGAAGTTGTATACCTTCTTCAGTGTGTCGGAGGTGTTGGAGCCCTGGAGGATTCCCGCCTCTGTTGCGTATTCGATAGCCGCATAGTACTTGTCTGTGGACTTTACGTCATCGTAGGGGCAGTTCCACTTGAATGTAACTTCAATCTTTGTTGCGGAGTCGATGTTCTTGAGTGTGTATGTCTCGGACGCACCTACCGCCTTGCCGTTTACCTTAACGGAAGCAACGGAGTAGTTGGAGGACGCAGGTGTGAAGCGATATACAATCTTGTCTGTGTACTTAGCGTCGATGGAGGAAGCGGATACGGACTTGCCGTTGAGAGTAGCCGTAATCTTACCGCCGTTTGAAGCTGTAGCGGTAGCCTTGTAGGTCTTCATCGTAGCTGTCTTTGTGAAGTAAGCACGGATGACAGTGTTGCTCTTTACGGTGATTGTAATCTTGTCGTCGGAGAAATCAACGGAGTTGCCGTTTACATATACGTCTGTAAGGGTGTAGCCGTAGTCAGGCTCGAAGCAGATAGTCTTCTTTTCGCCGTATGCAGCCTTGGAAGAACCGAGAATCTCGTAGTCACCGCCGATACCTGTTGTAACACGGATGTTGTAGAGGTAGTCGGTGTAATCGTAGTCGTAGTCAGCGTATACAGCCTTCTTTGTAACGTGACCGTTCGCACACTCGTAGCAAGCGTAAAGAGTACCGTTTTCGTACTTGTAGCAGTCGAACTCTGCCTTCTTGTAGCAGTTTACGTTACCGCAGGTGATGTCATCGGGAGTCTTGTCGGGGTAAATGGGAGCGGAAGACGTGCCGGTGAAGGTCTTACGGCAGTAAACGCAGAAGTAAGTGTTCTTTACGGTGTTTGTTTCGGAGTCGAGAACCTGATCGATGTGGTAAACGCCGGAAGCCTTTTTGCAGCTCGGGCAGTAAACCTTAGAGGTTGTGTCTTCCTCGAAGTCGGAGTTGAGAACGCCGTTCTTACCGCAGTCGCTTTCGAGGCAGGACCATCTTATTTCGCCGTCGTAAACGAAGAAGAAAGCGAAGCCGTCGCACTTGGGGCAGGAGCCGTACCATGTGGTGTAAATGGTGTCACCGTCGCAGTCGTGGAAGCCGTTACCGGTAGTGGGGTAATACTTGTTTGCGGAATAGTAGTTGGAATAATAGCTGAGAAGATCCTTGAGACCAACGGGGTCACTGCCGCTTGCCGCACCTACGGAGACCGTAGCACCAACGACCATAATAACGGCGAGGAAAAGAGCAAGGAATTTTTTCATAGATAAATTCGTCCTTTCGTTATGATTTGATAGAGTGTGACGCACGCATGAAGGCAATGTGAAGCGTCGGTGTTTATCTTTCATGCCCATTAGACGCACGGAAAAGAGAAATGTTCCCAAAAGAGAAACGATTTTTTTGTTTTTAAAAACAAACTAAA
>CAZMAZ010000286.1:0-1795 GCA_964564255.1 uncultured Clostridium sp.
CCGTAAAACGTAAAATCCGTAAAAAATCCGTAGGATAGGAGGAACCCAAAATGGCTTTTGATGCGGGAATGCTTTCCTGTATGATTCATGAAATCGCCTCTGTATCGCTCGGCGGCCGTGTGGAAAAAATCATGCAACCGACGCGCGACGAAGTGATTTTGCAAATACGCACTCTTGCGGGAGGAAAACGGCTTTTAATCAATGCGGGATGCAACAATCCCCGCATCGGATTTACCGAAGCGGCAAAGGAAAATCCCCTGCAGCCGCCCGTCTTTTGCATGCTTTTGCGCAAGCATTTGACCGGTGCCAAGCTGACAGACCTGCGACAGGAGGGCTTTGAGCGCGTTGTCTCTCTTACCTTCGAAGCCCGCGATGAAATGGGATTCCCCTGTCAAAAATATCTGATTGCGGAAATCATGGGAAAGTACAGCAATCTGATTTTTGCCGACGGCGAAAAACGCATTCTGTCCGCATTGCGCATTGTGGATTTTACCACATCCTCTCTGCGCCAGGTGCTTCCCGGCATGCGCTATGAGCTTCCCCCCGCACAAGACAAGAAAAATCCTCTCTCGGTCACAAAAGAGGAATTTGTCGATTTGCTTGCTAAATTTTCACCCGAACGGTCGGCTGAAAAATTCATTTCCGCCTCCTTTCTCGGCATTGCATCCTGTGTGGCGCGCGAAATTGTCTATCTTGCCTCGGGAGGCACCGACACCCCCGTTCGCTGTACGGATGCGGACAGGCTGTGGAATGCCTTTGACGGCGTCATCTGCCGCATTCGGCAAAACGAATACGCCCCGACCCTGGTTTTGTCGGGCGAAAAACCGATTGAATATGCCTTTCTGCCCTTGACACAGTATACGGGCATGACACTGCGCCGATATGACAGTGCCTCTGCACTGCTCGATTTTTATTTTGCCAAACGGGATCGCGAGGTCGGCTTGCAACAGCGCGCGCAGGATTTACTGCATTTAATCGGCTCTGCCGAGGCACGCATTCGCAAAAAAAGCGATGCACAGCGTGCGGAGCTGGAAGCCTGCGAAAACGGCGACACCTATCGCCGCTATGGCGAACTGATTACCGCCAATTTGCATAGAATCCCCAAAGGCGCCGATAAAGCGGAGCTGATTGATTATGCGGATTGGCACGAGGACGGCAGCTACGGAACCGTTTCGGTTCCGCTGGATGCACGGCTGTCTCCAAACGAAAACGCACAGCGGTACTATAAAAAGTACAACAAAACCAAAACCGCAAGAATTGAGCTGTCCCGACAGCTGGAATTAAATGAGCGAGAGCTGGAGTACCTGTATTCCGTTTTTGATGCCCTTTCCAAGGCGGAAACCGCCGCCGATTTGGCGGAAATTCGCGAAGAGCTTTCTCACACGGGCTATGCGTCACGCTTAAAGGGCACCCCTGCCGGCAAGAAAAAAGCCGCGCCCGTGCTTGCCAAATTCCAAACCGCACACGGATACCGTGTGCTCTGCGGCAAAAACAATCTGCAAAACGAATACCTGACGCATAAAATAGCCAATCGCAACGATTGGTGGTTTCATGTAAAAAACATGCCCGGGTCGCATGTCGTATTGCAATGCGGAGAGGATGAGGACCCGCCGGCAGAGGATTTTACCGAAGCCGCGGAAATTGCCGCCTTCTATTCCGCCGCCCGAGACGGCATCGGCGTTGCGGTCGACTATTTGCGCGTTCGCGGCGTTCGCAAGGTGGCGGGAGCACGACCGGGATTTGTGGTATATCATACCAACTGGACCGCCTATGTGACCCCCTCCGAGGAAAAAAT
>CAZMAZ010000287.1:0-1778 GCA_964564255.1 uncultured Clostridium sp.
AATACGACGGCGTTGACGACGAGGAAACGATAGCCGCGTTTTTTGAGCTGTCGCGCTTGGAGGGGATAATCCCCGCGATAGAAAGCGCCCACGCGGTAGCTTACGCCAAAAAGCTTGCTTTGAGGATGGGCAAGGGTTCGATACTTATTTGTCTGTCCGGCAGGGGGGATAAGGATATGGATTACATTATCGAAAACTACGGTTTGGAAGTGTAAAAACGACGAAGATCGCAAAAACAATAGAATGAACATTTACATCCAATGTTCGTTCGCTGATTAAAAAGCGTGCAGATTCGGTTTTTTAAATTTGTTTTTGCTATAAACAAACCGCACCTCTCGCTGTACGACGGTACAGCTTCGGGTGCGGTTTGTTCATTCTTCATCCGTTTTTCCTACTTCCAGCGGCGTTAAAAACGGCGAAGAACGCAAAAAATCAGAGTGCCGACAAAGGCACAGAACACGAAAAAATAAAATTGAATAGCATAGAAGTGAAGAAATCGGGAAAACCTCCCGATTTCTTTGCAATATACCTAATTTTTTCGTTCGGAACGAACCTCGGCTTGCAGTACCTTTGTACAGCTACCGCCTCGGTTCGTCCCGTCTGCACTCTTTCTCGACACTCTGCAAGTCGATGACAAACCTTGTCAACAGCCCCTCTTTTAATTAATGCCTTTTACCTATGCCGTAAAACATATCTATATCCGGAGCGTACTTGGAATATACTCGGCGCAAGCCGTAGCCCTCACACAGCAAAACGCCGCATACCGCGCCGAGCGCCGCTTGTGCTATTTGGAACGGCAGCTTTAAAACAGCGTATTCCGGCGTGCCGTAAACATACGCCCTGCCCAATGTATATCCTACAACCATAATTATCGCACCGACGGAAACGGCAACGATAGAGGAAAGCCATCTGTGCTTTTTAAAGGCGTAATGCGAAATAAGCGATATCGCTATGGCCTGCAAGCCGTGTGTTGCCAACGAAACAAACATAGGCGCAGGATAAAACAGCGCATCACCCACAAACGAGCCGATACCGCCGACAACAAACGAACAGATAGGCCCGAGTAAGAGCGAAGCCGTACAAATTATAACATCGTTTGCGTAAAGATGACCGCCGGGAACGGGTATGCTGAACATACTCATACTTAAAACCACGTTCATAGCAAAGAACATAGCCGTTATGCAAAGCATAAGCGTTATTCCTCTTTTATTGTTTTTCATAAAAAGCACCTCTTTTTGTTGCATTTTGAGTACAGACAGAGTATACTAAATTTGAACATATATAAATAATCAAAACAGGAGAATTTTATATAACCAGATGAGGTACAGCATATCCGCGGATTCAAGCAAACCCGCATACATTCAGCTCTATGAACAATTGAAAAACGACATAGTAAACGGCGTTTATCGCTACGGGGAAAAGCTTCCCTCCAAACGGCTTGTGGCGGAGGAGGTCGGCATCAGCACGATAACGGCGGAGCACAGCTACGCTTTGCTGTATGACGAGGGGTATATCGAAGCGAAGGAGCGCAGCGGCTACTTTGTTGTGTTTAAAAGCGGCGAGTATTACGGCTCTGCCCCCAACATGCAAAGCGCCGTGCGGCACACGGCGGAAAGTGTCGGTGCTTACAGCTTTCCGCTTTCCGTGTTTGTCAAAAAAACGCGCAAGGTGATGGCGGACAGCGGCGAATACCTGCTTGTAAAATCGCCCGGCAAGGGCATAACGGAGCTGCGGCAGGCAATATCGGACTATCTTTTCAGAAGTCGCGGCATAAAAGC
>CAZMAZ010000288.1:0-1773 GCA_964564255.1 uncultured Clostridium sp.
GCGAAAAAAGGCGAGAAGTCGGATACGATTACCGCGCAGAGTGACATTTTACGGCAAGGGAAAAGCGTATAATAGACAATGGAGAAGGGAGAGGACGGGCATGATACGGGATGTATATGCGGACTTATTGTTTTTTGTCAATTTTTCAATGGACTATCTTTGCTTTTACATGACAGCAAAGCTTTTGCATCGATATTTGCCGATGGGGCGGTCACTTGCGGCATCCGTACTCGGCGGGATATACGCGGTAGCGGCACTGTTTCTTTCTTTTACCGTGCCATGGAGCCTTGTTGCAGACCTTGCGGTCTGCCTCGGCATGAATGCGCTGGCATTTGCCAACAAAAAAGAGAAGGGCAGAGGCATCTTTTTGTGCACGGCGGTATATTTTGCGGTTTCCGCATTGCTCGGCGGGTGCATGACCGCACTTTACAGCCTGTTCAATCGCGCGGGCGGGGCAGAGGAAATGACAGAGGACGGCATCGGAGCGGTGGAATTTTTACTGTTGGCGGGAGCAGGGGTGCTTCTGACCTGTCGCATCGGTCGCATGTTCCGACGAAAAAGCGCCGTGTCGCGATGCCGATTGGAAATTCAATTTGCGGGGCAGTGCATAGCGGTCGATGCCATGTGCGACAGCGGGAACCTTTTACGCGAGCCGATAGGCGGGATGTCGGTGGTGCTTTTGGACGCGGATGCGGCAGAGCCGCTTTTGGGAGCGGCTTTGTGCCATGCCTTGCTCGGCGGAGAAATGCCCTCACCGCTTGCCGCGCGACTGCGACCGGTTCCCGCTTCCGGCGCCGTGGGAAAAGGTTTGCTGATTGCCGTGCGTCCCGACAAAATGATTGTCACCGACCAAAAGGGAAAACCGCATGTTGTCAATGCCTGCTTTGCGCTTACGCACCTGTCGGCGGCGGACGGATGCAAGGCATTGATCAGTCCGGAGCTTTTAGTATAATTGCGTTATCAAATAATTGTAATTGAACCATCAAAAATAAAAGGAGGAACGAGAAATGAAGCAAAACGGAATCGGTTTGCCGAAAACCGAAGAAAAGCAGGTGCGGCGGGGAGCGCAGGGACTTTTGCGCTTGCGAATGTGGCTGTCGGATCTGTTTTCGACCAAAAACGGCATCTATTACATAAACGGCCCCGAGCTGCTGCCGGCACCGCTTGACAGCGAGGAGGAGAGCAGATGCATCGGGCGGCTCGGATTTGACGAGGATGCCAAAAATACGCTGATCGAACACAATCTGCGCCTTGTTGTTTATATCGCCAAACGATTTGAAAACACGGGCATCGGGATTGAAGACCTGATTTCCATCGGCACCGGGGGCTTGATCAAGGCGGTCAATACGTTTTGTGCAGACAAAAATATCAAACTTGCCACCTATGCTTCGCGCTGTATCGAAAACGAAATTCTGATGTATATCCGCAAAAACAGCGGCAAGTGCGAAATCTCCATTGACGAACCGCTCCATGTGGATTGGGACGGAAACGAGCTTTTGCTGTCGGATATTCTCGGCGACGAGGAAAGCGGCGTTTCGGGAGAGCTGGAGCGCAGAGAGGAACAGGAGATGATTCGGCGCGCCGTTGCGTCCCTGGAGGAGCGCGAACGGGAGATTATCGAAATGCGGTACGGCATGGGCGGCAGACGGGAGTATACACAAAAAGAGGCGGCGGATGCGCTAGGTATCTCGCAATCCTATATTTCCCGCCTGGAAAAAAAGATTCTTTTGAGACTGCGAGAGGAATTGGAGGGCAAGGTTTAGGAAGGATAAA
>CAZMAZ010000289.1:0-1763 GCA_964564255.1 uncultured Clostridium sp.
AGTTCGGCGCTCGCTAGGCTCGCCGCCTTGCGGCTCGTGTTCCGTCTTCGAATGAACATGGCAAGTTAAGAGCGCCCTGAATAAGTTGTCGTTCAAATATGCCACAATCCACGCGGAGCAACGATATCATCAGTGCGGAGCAATGATATCATCGCTTTGCGATATAATTCCAAAGGAATATCATTTCTCCACAACTTGCCGTTAGGCAATCATAACTCAAAAAAATCCTTACAACAAGGAGTTAAGATATGAAAATTTTGTATGTCGCATCGGAGGCTATGCCGTTCGTGAGATCGGGCGGTTTGGGAGATGTTGCCGGGGCGTTGCCAAAGGCTCTTAACGCGCTCGGACACGACTGCAGGGTGATTATCCCTTACTACAAAAAGAATATCAGCGAAAGTTTCAGCAATACTTTCCGCATGCTTGGTTCAACATATGTTGACATCAGTTGGCGCAAACAATACGTGGGCGTATTTGAGACTGTATATGACGGCGTTACCTATTATTTTATAGACAACGAGTTCTACTTCAATCGTCCGAGTTTGTACGGGCAATTTGATGACGGCGAGCGTTTTGCATATTTCTCAAAGGCTGTGCTCGAAGTGCTTCCGCTCATCGATTTTTATCCCGACGTGCTGCACGCAAACGACTGGCACACCGCGCTCACTCCCGTATTTCTCGATGTGTTCTATCGCTATAATGAAGAATATCAACGCATAAAGACGGTGTTTACCATCCACAATATCGAGTTTCAAGGCAAATACGGCGATGGTCTTATCACAGACATTCTCGGTCTGCCGAACTGGGCGCGTTCGCTTGTTGACAACGATGGTTGCGTAAACTATATGAAAGGCGGCATCGAGTGCGCAAACGTCGTCACCACGGTGAGTGAGACATATGCAAACGAAATTCTCGATCCCTTCTATTCATACGGACTTGAGGGTATACTCTCCAATCGCAGATATAAACTCAAAGGCGTGGTGAACGGCATAGATCAAAACTTGTACGATCCGCAAAAGGATAAGTGCTTGTTTGAAAACTATTCTTTCAAAAACTATCACGAAGGCAAGACTTTAAACAAGAAAGCGCTTTGCGAAATGATAAACTTGCCGTTTGACGAAAATCGTCCGCTTATTGCAATGGTGACAAGGCTCACCGAGCAAAAGGGGCTCGATCTCGTGAGTGCGGTTATTGACGACATCATGCGTGCGGACTTGCAGGTGGTTGTGCTTGGCACAGGCGACTGGAAATACGAAAACATGGTCAAGGAAGTTGAAAAGCGCTATCCCAACAAGTTTAGAGCGGTTTTGGCGTTTTCAAGCGATTTTGCGAGCAAACTTTACAGCGCAAGCGATATCTTCCTTATGCCGTCAAAATTCGAGCCGTGCGGATTGTCTCAACTCATTGCGATGAGATACGGCTCAGTTCCCGTCGTGCGTGAAACGGGTGGGCTTAAAGACACCGTGCCCGCATACAATCACGAAATCGGTGAAGGCAAGGGTTTTACCTTTAAGACGTACAATGCCTACGATATGCTGGATGCGGTTTGGCGTGCGTATGCTTGCTTCAACGATAAAGAGAATTGGAATAAAGTGGTGGCTAACGGCATGAAATCCGACTTTGGCTGGGAAGTTAGCGCAAAGAAGTATATCGACATTTACAACAACCTATAATCAGGTGTGAAAAGCCTAAAAATAAAAAAGAAAACATTATAATCTTTCGTCCGGGGGAAAGCGGAAGGAAGGAAAAATAAATATGAAATT
>CAZMAZ010000290.1:0-1759 GCA_964564255.1 uncultured Clostridium sp.
TGTCATTCTGAGCGTAAACGCTGTCAAGCGTTCGCGAAGAATCTCTTACCTTTTACGCATTACTGCCGAACATATCCAAAACCAGAGTCGGATTATTTTCGGTGGCAAAGCGGAGCGCCCATTCGCCGGGGAAAATCAAAAGATTCCGTCCGCGCAAATCTTGCACCCATTTGGTGTCGCCCGACAGGCGCAGGGTGCGCGGGTCTAAATCCGGGTCGCCTATGACGCGCAAAAGGTCATGCGGCATGTCCTGCTTGCGATATTCAACCCCGTATTCGCTTTGCATGCGGAATTTGAGCACGTCGTATTGCAAAATGCCGACCACGCCGACCACCACGCGCTCCATACCGCCGCCCGGCTCGAAAAAGATTTGAATGGCACCCTCCTGCGCAATCTGCATCATGCCCTTGGCAAACTGCTTGCGCTTCATGGAATCCACCTGCTCCACATAGGCAAAATGCTCGGGAGAGAAGGTGGGAATGCCGCCGAAGGTCACCTTTTTCGCACTGTCGCAAACCGTGTCGCCGATGGAAAAGATGCCCGGGTCAAAGACGCCGATAATATCGCCCGCGTAGGCGGTTTCAATGCCCTCGCGTGACTGTGCCATCATTTGCTGGGGCTGGGAAAGCTTCATATTCTTTTTGCCCTGCATGTGGTAATATTCCCGTCCGCGTTCAAACATGCCGGAGCAGATGCGCATAAAGGCAATTCTGTCTCGATGGGCTTTGTTCATATTCGCCTGAATCTTAAAGACAAAGGCAGAGAAGTGCGGGTCAAACGGATCCACCGTTCCGCCCTCGCTCTCGTGCGGCAGAGGCGGGGTGGTCATTTGGAGAAAGCTCTCCAGAAACTGCTCGATACCGAAGTTGTTGAGTGCCGACCCGAAGAAGACCGGGGACAGCTTGCCGGCGCGCACCAAAGACAGGTCAAAGTCGAAATCGGCAACGTCCAAAAGCTCAATCTGCTCGGTCAGTGCCTCACGCAGACGCTGTCCGATCAGCGTGTCCAGATGCGCGGTATCGTTTAGGTCGCAGGCAATGCCGCGCAGACGGCTGCGCCCGCCGTGGAAGTTGTCGAAGGTGATAATCTCACGCTTTGCGCGGTCATAAATGCCGCGGAATTCCACACCGCATCCGATGGGCCAGTTCATGGGATAGGTTCGAATGCCGAATTCCTTTTCCAGCTCGTCGAGCAGGTCAAACGGGTCGCGCGCCTCGCGGTCCAGCTTGTTGATAAAGGTGAAAATCGGAATGCCGCGCATGGAGCAGACGCGAAACAGCTTGCGTGTCTGCGCCTCAATGCCTTTGGCGGCGTCAATCACCATGACCACGCTGTCGGCTGCCATCAGGGTGCGGTAGGTGTCCTCCGAAAAGTCCTGGTGTCCCGGCGTGTCCAGAATATTGATGCAGTAGCCGTTATATGAAAATTGCATGACCGAAGAGGAGACCGAAATGCCTCTTTGCTTTTCCAGCTCCATCCAGTCGGAGACGGCATGCTTGTCGCCCTGCTTGCCCTTGACCGAGCCTGCGCTTTGAATGGCGCCGCCGTAGAGCAGAAATTTTTCGGTTAGCGTGGTTTTTCCCGCGTCGGGGTGGGAGATGATGGCAAAGGTGCGGCGACGTTCGATTTCTTGCCGCATTGCGGGGGCTCCCGCGGCGGTTCCCGCGGCGCTGTTTTGGTCTGTCGGTTGTTCCGTGGTTTTGGGGGATTGGGTCACGATGGTATACTCCTTTGGGTGTGATGGATTTTGAGAGAGAAG
>CAZMAZ010000291.1:0-1759 GCA_964564255.1 uncultured Clostridium sp.
CGTCGATTACATCCGGCTTTTGGTGGTTGATGATCTTTACCATGCTGATGGCAACGCTTAAACTCAGGCCGCCTTCCAACATCAGCGATACGCCCAAAAGCGCTTGCGCCATGGCAATTGCGGTCTGGGGCCACGCAATGATCATAATTCCAATCATTCCGGTAAGCATCGACAACACCATGGTGATCCACCAACTCCGGATTCCAAAATATTTTGCTTCCAGCGCTGTTTTCGCCCGAAACAGCCCATCACTGACCATGCTGATCCCATAAGCGACGCACAAAAACGAAACCACGTTTTCCCTTCTTGCCAGAGTAACAAGCCCCAGGATCACGAGCAAAATTCCAAATTGCAAATCATTTTGAAATGCCAGCCGAAACAGGTCTCTTGAAAAGTAGCCAATGAGTTTGATGATTCCAAATGCAATCATGGCAATTCCAAAGAATAGGCCGATGCCTTCAATTTCTGGTGTCGGAATGAGCAAAATACGGATCCCCGCCAGGAAAAAGACGAGGGAGATCAAAATGTATCCGTATTTTGCAACCCGCATTGGAAAAACAGATCTGTGTTTCATATGCATGCCTCCTGATCATCCATGTTTACTTACGGTGAATACCATATCGCAAAATGGCAAATTTGAACACAGGCAAACAAAAGCCGATGTCTGAAATTCAGACATCGGTCATACAACTATCCAAAAATTGGGCATAGCACCCTTGTGTGCCTAATTTTTATATTTGATTCTGCAAAAGGGCCGCAATTTCCTGCGCCAGATCTTTTTTCAACAAGAAGATTTTACGAATAGATTGGATATAAGATTCTTTCATCCCCTGCTCCAGCCAGTTAATGATCAATCCGAAACAGACGCATTTATAATAATCCACGATCGTCTGTTTATCCTGCTCGATCATGTCATTGTCAAGTAGCGCCGTGTCGATATAGCGGCAGACAAAGTATTCACAAACCATCATCAAATTTCGCTCGAACAGCTCCCGGTTCACCGAGCGGTAAATGTGCATGATCGCTTTTTTGCGCCGGGATGCAAATTCCACGGCCCCATCAAAGCATTCAACAATGGAATTTACTGACGGATAGGCTCGAATGATACTCTCTGCCTCTTCTTTGATAATTTCTTCAATCAGCGCAGGCAGATCCTGATAGTGATAATAAAAGGAATTGCGGTTGATTCCGCATTCTTCCACAATGTCTTTGACTGTGATTTCGTTCAGCGGGTGTTGCTCCAGCAACTTAACAAATGCCTCTTTAATTGCTTTTCGTGTAAAATTAGCCATATTGGTCGCACCTCCATGCGCCATTGCGATCATGTCTCTTTCGAACGGAACCGAAGAATTTGTCTTCCCCAGGATAATACCAGACTTTTATGAACTTTTTATAACATCCTGAAAAAAAGCGGAAATTTTTATGCAAATCAGATCATACCCGCTTCCGGGTTTGAAAGAAAGATATAGAAAAATTCACAGCATGATGCTATAATGGTTTCAAAGTTTGTTTCGACAAAAACGATGCGCACTGGAATGGGAGGCGTCAATATGTACCGGTTATTGATCATTGAAGATGACAACGGAATCGCAGAAGCGATCAAGGAACAGGCAGAATTGTGGGATTTGCAGGTGGCATGTGTTCACAATTTCCGAAATGTGATGGCGGAATTTGCAGAATTTGATCCCCACATCATTCTGCTGGATATCGGTCTGCCTTTTTTCAACGGCTATCATTGGTGCAGTGAGATCCGCAAGGT
>CAZMAZ010000292.1:0-1750 GCA_964564255.1 uncultured Clostridium sp.
CGGCGATCACCACCTGCTCGATGGAGTCGGCGCGGATATAGTGTGTGGTCGGACAAGTGCCGCGATTGGCACGGTAATTTTTTGCACAGTCTATCTAATTCATGCTAGGAGATTTCGTCGGCATTGATTTTGGGGAGAATTCTCTTTATGGTCTGTTTACTAACACAAAAGTACCTGTAACTTTTTTCACTCTAAGTCCAACATACTCTCGCCTGAAAATCGAATATGCCCACAGCCGATCCCAATATCCAACCTTTGTTAATTCACCGTCATTTTCTATGATGTATAAATCCGTATTACTTCGCTTGAATTCGTCGGGCAATTTTAACCGGCAAGTGAGGGTTCCGGAATTATTTCCGGTGATTTCAACATGATAGACAACATATTCCGGAATATTACCTGAGTACTTCTCTTGCAAGGCTACATTTACAATTGCGTTTTCTTCCGCCACCTCCACGCTGACGGTTGAATTCTTATCAAACAAAAAAGGTATTCCCGAAAACTCAACCAGCTTTTGTTCGTCATGGACGCTAAAATAAAACAAGGAGAGGAAAGACGCAAAAAAAACAAGAGCTACAATAAAAATCCATATGGCCCCTTTGCTATGTTCTGCGGCAGCTTCATTGGCAGTAGTCGATTCACTGCTTGTGCACTGTTGAGATGCCGATTCATCATGCGTCAAATTAACGTGCTGGAGTGACAGCTTCGTGCTCAACGACAGCATCTCAGCTATTTTAGTCATAGTCGCTTCAAAATAATCCATGCTGAATCGCACGCCATTGTATTGAGATATATTTTGAATATCTTCTGGCAGTTCTTGGGGAAACTCAAAATCTTTCACCATAACGGGGATAATGTTTTTCCCTTTCTCTAATGCATATCTTATTTCGTTCCTTACCCAGTCATCTTCGTTTTTGCATCGCGTCAATGCGTTGGGTGTAAGTACCGATATGAAATCGTCACACTGGTCGATAGCATCATATATTCTGGAATCAAAGCGTCCGCCTTTAATAGCGTCGTAATCATAAAATACAGTATAGCCGCTGTTCTTTAATGATTCACAAATCAGCTTTGCTGTAACATCGCCGCCATCGCGACGATAGCTGATAAAAATTTGATATTTCATAATGATGGCTTTCCTTTCCGCTACACAACAAAATTTAAAGTTCAAAGTTTTGGCCGTATTTCAAAATTTTGTATTGCCTAGATTCGTACTTCGTTTTGCTCTTGCTCAGTACGACAAATTGTTTCAAAAAAATTTTATCATTAAGTCGAATATTTGTCAACACCCACGCTCAAAAAAACGAATCTTTTTACAATTTTGCTAATAATGTGTTACATATTTTGGAGAATACGTGTTTTAATGGTTTCCAACCGAGGTATTTAGTGGGGTACTCTCCTCGCTCATGATTTTGCGGATATCCTCCTCTCCGAGCGCACCCGTGTCGGCAAGTTTTCGCATACGGACGGTCTGCGAATAGGACGGCGTCATATCCTCGGCGTCGCATATTTCGAATATCTGCCGTTGTGTGTACGGATGAAATTTGGAAAGCTCCACCGCTGGGGTAAGCGCGATCTTTCCCTCATCCACCATTTGCAAGAGTTCCGGGATCAGGCGCGTGAGGCTGATATAGCGTTGCACCTGCGATTTGCTTTCGTCGCTTTCCGCCGCGACCTTTTCCACCGAGGTCAACCTCTGCCCAACTTGGTCAGAAGTCAGATCGGTGCGCTCGCCCTGCCGCTTGATGGC
>CAZMAZ010000293.1:0-1694 GCA_964564255.1 uncultured Clostridium sp.
TGATAATTCAGAGGGACGTTTTTATGGAACTTGCCGATATGATCGCGGCTGTCGAGCCTGATTTCAACGCCGAACGCAATTTGCTCGGCTCCGTCTGGAACGGACCGGGTTATCACAGCCGGGTTCCGAACGGAAGCTGGGTGCACCAGACCCGGCTGTCGATCTGCTATGCGCTGGCGCTGCTCGACGACGGCAGGTCGGAGTATCTCGAACGCGCCGCAAAGGTGATCCGGGCGGTGCTGAAAAGTCAGGTCACCGATCCTTACGATCCTGCCTACGGCATCTGGCCGTGGCTGGACGAGGAACCGGTCGCGCAGATGGCTCCGCCCGATTGGAACTGGGCGGATTTCATCGGCTCCGGGCTGTGCCACATGCTGGTCGAACACGCCGGCAAACTCGATGCGGAGTTGAAGCGGGAGATCACCGCCGCGCTCGAACGCGCCGCATGGTCGATTTTCCGCCGCAACGTCCAGCCCAATTACACCAATATCGCGCTGATGGGGGCGGCGGTGACCGGCTGCGCCGGGGAGATTCTCGACAATGCGATCCTGCGCGAATACGCGAAGAACCGGCTGGCGAAGTTTCTCGCCTACACCCGCGAAACCGGCGGGATCAACGAGTACAACAGCCCGACTTACACCTTCGTCGCGCTTTTCGAGGTCGAACGCATTCTGCAACTGGTGCGTGAGCCGGAGACGCGCAGCCATGCCGGGGAGCTGCTGCGGCTCTTCTGGAACGAACTGGCGAACCACTTCCATCCGGCGACCGGGCAGCTCGGCGGGCCGCAGTCCCGCGCCTACGGCGACTTTCTGCCGGCGGATAACGCCCGCTTCATCCGCGAGGCGACCGGAGTGGAGATTCCGATCGCCGCGCCGGGAAAAGAGGGCGAGGAGTTCTGCCACTTCACCTATTCGGGAATCCGCCACCAGCCCTGCCCGCCGGATATCGCGGTGCGTTTCGCCCGGCTGCCGGAGCCGGAGACGGAGGTGACGCTGCGCTGCATCAGGCGGCAGCCGGACACCCGTTCGACCCGTTGCACCACTTTCCTGAACGACGATTTCGTGATCGGTTCGGCGAGCGTGTCGATCTTCTGGATTCAGAGCCGCCCGCTGCTCGGCTACTGGCGGGTGCCGGGAATGGAGACGCCCGCGCAGTTCCGGTTCCGGTTCCTGCGGGACAACCGGGATTTCTCGTCGGCGCAGCTCTATTCGCGGCAGTGCCGGAACCGCATCCTGTGCGGCGTCGGCCTGCGGCGCGACCTCGGCGACCACCATCCCGGACTCGACCGGCCCGCCGACGGCGTATTCCATTTCAAACGGCTTGCCGCCTGCTTTGAATTGACCGGAAAGGGAGCGGAGGTCAGCCGCAACCCGGACGGAACTTTCACGCTGCGGCTCGGTTCGACTCAGGCGGTGATCCGTCCCGGTTCGGGCGTATTCAGCGGTGTTCCGGTCCGCTGGGAGTGCAGTTCTTCTGAAACCGGGGCGCGGGTGGAGGCGGTCTTTTATGCGGGGCCGTCCCGTTCGGAGCTTTTCGATGAGCGAACCGAACTTACTCTGGCCTGCGGCGTCGAAGTGCTTCCCGCCGGTGTCGTTTCCGAAGCCGGAGCCCTCACGGAGAGCGTCGGCCCGGAAAGCGTCACGGCCGCGTGGGGCGGCCTTGCGCTGGAGTTTCCGCGCTTTGCGCAGAAGGAG
>CAZMAZ010000294.1:0-1693 GCA_964564255.1 uncultured Clostridium sp.
TGAAGGCGGCAGAACCGTTGGTTCCGGCGTTGTTATCGAAATAGACGAGTAATTTATCGAGGATTTATAAAGCCATTAAAAAGGTCGCCCATCACGGGCGACCTTTTTTAAGTGATAAGTGATAAGTGATAAGTGATGAGTGATAGGTGCTTGTGCCTTACGGCACAAGCGGAATACTGTCGGGAGGCGTTTTTGTGCGTTAGCGCACACAAAGCCGATATTTCCGCACAAAAAAACGGGCGAAACAAAAATGATGATTGACATATCACAAACGGCAGTATATAATTAAATTGTGAAGCGCTTCAATTTGAAAAAACGGCTAAAAAAGGTCTGTGTACTTTAAAAACACGCCTTAACGCTCGGCTTTTTCAAGCAACAAATTACAAGCAGAGGGAAGAAAGGAGAACAATACTATGAAAAGAATGTTTATGTTGCTGGCGGCTTTTGTTTTTGTCATGCAATGCTTTTGCCCGCTTACGGTAACGGCGAACGACGTACACGGACTAAACTACAATTCCGACAAGGTTTTAATTAATTTTATAACTCACTACGGTGACGATCAGCCCGAAGTTTTAACGTCGCTTGAAAGCTACGCCGCTACGCTCAAGAGTGCCATAGGCTCGGCAGATCCGGTTGTTAATAACGGGATGAACCTGTTTGGCGTAGATATATCTTATGCGACGGAGCTTGTCTCGGATTCGTATTCTATAACATTGAAACGGCAGGAAAAGCAGTATTGCCTTTCGCAGATTGATTTTTGGCAGGTAACAATGGGGGACGAGACATTCAGTATTTACCCCGATTATATTAGTACCGTACCCGAGGTTAAGCTTCCCGAAGCGGTGCGTGTTAATGTTGCGGGAGAGGTTTTGTATTATACCGTTCCCGACAGCGAGGCGGACAAGATTCTCAGACCGCTTTCACAAGCGGACTGTGCAGGCAGAATGTTTTGCGGCGTTGTGCTTAAAGAAGTTTCCGTGATAGCGGACTACAGCAGTATCGCCGAGGGCGGTGAGTCGCTTACGCTGTACTCGATAAAGCTTGAGCGCAACGACGCGGTTTTGCCCCTTGTAGAGCTGCTTAACAGCTCCGCCTTTGCGGACAGCAGAAACGAAGCCTTGCATACGCTTCTCGGCTATTCGGCGGTGCAAAGCCACTACTTTGACGGGTACGCAGAACAGCCTGCCGTTACCGCACCGGAGAGAACGCTTATCGTCGGCGCGGAGCACGGGGAGATAGAGTCGCTTGGTACAATTGCGGGGATAGAGATAGCAAGCGTTGAAACGATTGCCGTTAAGGGGACAGACGGCGGCTACTCCGTATACCGTGTTAAGACGGGTGACGGGGTCGATACCGAGGCGGCAATAGCCGCTTTGACCGAAGCGGGGTTTAGCGCTTGCGCGTGTGTGTACGAAACGCAGGACGATTACACAACGGCGGTTGCCGACGGCGACATCAACGGCGACGGCAAGGTCAACAGTATTGACGCGGCGCTTATCCTAAAATACGGCGCGGGCGCGCAAAGCGCAACGGTGGCGCAAGAGGCGGCGGATTTTAACGGTGACGGCGCTGTGAACAGTATCGATGCTGCGATGATACTAAAAGCAGTCGCAGGCTACTGATTTTGCAGAGCGCCGACAAAGGCACAGACCACGAAAAAATCTATACAATTAAGAGATGATAAGAAATCGGG
>CAZMAZ010000295.1:0-1692 GCA_964564255.1 uncultured Clostridium sp.
CGGAATCCTTCTCGGTGCAGGCAATCAAGATGATTGAGCTGACCGGGGGGACGGTGATTTTTTTACGAGATTGACGGCACACCTTGCGCGTGCTTTCGATAAATCTGTATGAAAGGAGGAAAGAGACATGAATAAGAAAAGAGTCATGCTAATATCCTGCGCGATCATTTTGCTTTGTTCCTGCATCATCGTCGGTATGTCTTACGCATTATTTACCGCTTCTGTATCTGTTAAAAACCATCTGCAAGCCGGAAATCTTGAAATTACTTTAACGAGAACCAACCTGGAATACAGCGTTTTGAACGACCAAGGAGAATTGGCAAAAACGACGAATACGGAACGATTCGATTTTACGAATTCCACCGAAAAGAATGTATTCGGCATTGATTCTACCGATCTTTTGATTGTTCCGGGCAGTTACTTTGATGCTACGATGGAAATTACCAATGATGGCACTACGGCATTTAATTATTGGGCTATTATCAAAGTGCTGGACGAATCCGACGAAAATCTGGCAGATCAATTGCAAGTAACCATCACCGATAAGGATGGCAATGAAACCACCCAAAGGCTCGACGAATTCAACAATTCGCAGATTCAAATCGGTAACATGAAGAAAGGCGATCAACCGCAAACCTTCAATATCAAGGTTAGCTTCATCGAATCGGTAGCGTACAATGAAGCCTTGCCGGAAGATGCCGAACAGTCGGAGTACATGAACAACAATCTTGCGCAATCCAAAACAGTGGTTTTCGATCTCATCGTATCCGCAGTGCAAGCGACTTCACAAAGTTGAGTCTCCATCGGTAACAATAAAACGAATGACGGTTTTGCGGATTTGAATCGTCATTTGCCATATGCAAATCCGCAAAACACATACTATAAAGTTTGGGGAGCACTGATCAATTCATGCCACACGACGAATTTATCAGCGTTTCCTTAACCAAGAAAGGAGAGATACATCATATGAAAAAGAGAATTCTTTTATCCTCGATTTTGACCATAGCTCTTTGTCTTTGCTTGATCGCCGGTTCTACTTTTGCCTTGTTTACCGACGAAAGTAAGGTCAATATCGCGGTAACCGCCGGTAAGGTCGATGTGAAAGCGTCAATCGACGGGCTTGAACTCTATTCACCGAAAAAAATGAATGAGAGCGGCGACATTCTCGATGCCGACAACGGCGCGCACAATGACACCGATCCCAAGACCTTTATGCTTGACGGCACCGCAACATTGGAAGACAACCTGTTGACCCTGACCAATATTGTCCCGGGCGACAAGGCTTCGTTCAAGATCCAAATCACAAATAACAGCAATGTCAATGTAAAGTATCGCACGATTATCAAGATTGCCGAAGATTCCGATACCGAATTGGCAGAGGCACTGGAATTTGACATTGGCGGAGAAAAAGTTGTCGGCGAGACCGAATGGAAAGAACTGACGGCAGATCAAACACTGGATTGCTCTGTCCTTCTTCCCTCCACTGCCGGAAACGAGTGCAAGAATAAAACGTGCACGATCAGCTTTACCGTTGAGGCGGTTCAGGGCAATACCCAAACGGTTGACTACGGCATCAAGTGGAGCGGCAATGCGGCACCCTTGACGCGTGATGCCAATACGCCCGCCAATGTAAAAACACTTGCGGATGTAACGGATACCGATGCAAAGACGGTCAAGATTGAGACGCCCGAA
>CAZMAZ010000296.1:0-1689 GCA_964564255.1 uncultured Clostridium sp.
ACCATAAGCTTTCTGGACTTACAAGCGAGGCATCTTTCAGCCATAACTTCATGCTTTGCAACGGTTTCGGTGCCGTAAACGGTTTCGACAGTATAAGTATCGCCGTCAACGGAGATACCGGTAATGCCGTCGATCCCTTTAGCTTTTATCTTATCAACATCTGCCATACCGTTACAGCCGATGCCGATAACATAAACCTTTTCGCGAGCAATGCGATGCTCTGCTGTAAGCTGATTGAAGGAATAAGTATCGCAAGGCTTAAGGAACGCAAGGACCTTCCCTTCGCCGTTCTTCTGAAGCTCCTTCATAACGTATTTTGACACGTTAGCACCGCAGAAATCATTATAAACAAAGTTTTTTTCAACATCCTCGACCGTTGTGAAAACGGCGGGAGTCATATCGTAAGAGAATTCGCCGGGAACCCAACCGATAACGCGGTTAACTGCGCCCTCGGAGAGAAGCTCAATCGCTCTTTTCTTCATCATTTCCTGCATCTCAGATCCTCCAATCTGCGATTCGGGCCGAGTTTGGTTATCTGAGCCACGAAATCGTTCATTGTTGCTGCAAATTTTGCGCCCTCTGCCGCAGACACCCATTCAAGTCTTGTACGGTTACGCTCGATGCCGAGATAATCGAGCATACTGAAAAGGAGGGTTGCACGTCTGCGTGCGTGGAAGTTACCGGAGGTATAATGGCAGTCGCCGGGGTGACAACCGCAGATTATAACGCCGTCTGCGCCTCTTTGGAAAGCGCGAAGAATGAACATCGGGTTTACACGGCAGGAGCAAGGAACGCGAATTATCTTCACGTTCGCGGGATACTGCAAGCGGTTTGTACCCGAAAGGTCTGCTCCCGCGTAAGAACACCAGTTACAGCAAAACGCCACTATTGTTGGGGTGAAATTTTCGTTTACTTGCATATTGCGTCAACCTCCGCCATAATTTGTCTGCTTGAGAAGCCGTGAAGATCCATTGCTCCGGACGGGCAAGTTACCGTGCAGGCGCCGCAGCCCTGGCAAACAGCAGGGTTAACAGACGCAACACGTCTCATCTTTCTCGAACGGTCGGGCATCACGAATTCCTTTTCTATGTATGTGATTGCACCGTAGGGGCACACATTAGCGCACGACGAGCAACCGTTACAGAGCATTTCATTCGAATGTGCTACACACGGGTTGCACGTAAGTTTATTCTTGGAAAGCAGGCCGATGACCTTAGATGCCGCCGCACCTGCCTGAGAAACTGTTTCGGGGATATCCTTCGGTCCCTGGCAAGCACCGGAAAGGAATATACCCGCTGTCGGAGACTCAACGGGACGAAGCTTGGGATGCGCTTCCGTGAAGAAGTCGTTTGTATCCATGCTTGCGGTAAGCATTGTTGCAAGGGGTCTTGCTGTCTTATCGGGCTCGATAGCTGCCGCGAGTACGACAAGATCGGCATCAATATGGAGCTGTTTATCCATGATAAGATCGGATCCCTGAACTCTGAGGGTACCGTCCGCCATGGGAGAAACCTTACCTACCATACCCTTGATGTAATGTACGCCGTATTCCTCTGTTGCGCGACGATAGAACTCGTCGAAGTTCTTACCGGGAGTACGAACGTCGATATAGAACACGTAAACTTCGGTATCAGGATATTTTTCGCGTGTGAGCATTGCGTGCTTTGCGGTATACATACAGCAAATCTT
>CAZMAZ010000297.1:0-1650 GCA_964564255.1 uncultured Clostridium sp.
TATGTAGAAAGCAAAAACATACAAGCTCTATAGTTTAAGTTTTTCGGACAGCAAGTATTTAATTTTAAAATTGCAATTATGATTGATATTAATTAATAGTTAATAGTAATTGTTGTTATAGCGTTTGAAATGCTTAGTGCAGAATCAACCTTTGTTTTGAAAGCTGAAATTTCTTTTTCGAGCTTATCAATTTCCTGCGTAAGCTTTAAAGGGTCTATAAGGTCATAGCAATTAGTTTCAATATAACTCATACGAGTATCTTCAAAATCCTTCGCATTACTGGTCTCTTTCTTACCGACGCTGTTTACAGCATATTCTTCAGCTTTTTTATAAACCTCATTATTCTCAAATTGAAGTTTTGTTCTTTGATTAGAAATCTGCTTAGTTAATTCCTTCATAAGCATTTCCTGATATTGTATACCAGAATTCTTCATTTCAATCGCTTCAGCTACTGTATAAGAAGTTCCGTTTATTACAACTTCTGTTTTTGCATTAGAAATTGAAACAGCTCTCTTAATTGCATTTCTTCTCTTGATAAGGTCGTTGACTTTCTGATAACGAGATTTAATATTTTCAACAGCATCATCAATAGGAATGCCATTAATTTTTTTATTACATTTTTTATTAAGGGTAACAAATTCTTTATTGATTGCACTTTCAATTCTATCTCCAATGATTTTAAGCTCAGAAAGTGCTTCGTGAATAGTCATTGTTTCGGTTGTCATTGTACATAACCTCTTTCTTTAAATTTTATTATTTTTACTGTTAAGGTGTTTTTTCTCTCAACTGTATTCATATTATAACACACTTTATTGCTACACGCAATATTTTTTAACAGAAATTTTATCTTATTATGTAAACAATATATTAACAAAGTATTAAATTCAACTTTTAGAGTTATAAACAATTTAACTTAATGTTAATATAGCCCTTAAGCCCTGTATATTATCTACAATTCCCTCACAAAGTATTTGTAACAATTCACAAATCTATTATGATATTTTCTTTTAATATCGCAAATAATATTGTATTTTTTTGTCAAATATGCTATAATTATGATATAAATATTAGGGAGTTGTTTGTTTTGACAAAAGTACAAAATATCATAGACGAACTTCAATCAAAATTTAAAACCAAAGAAAACATTATTAATCCAAACGATAAAAAAGTTATTGATGAAAACATTGCTCGTTTACAAAGAATTAATGAGCTTCTTGATGTTGATAAATATAAACTTGTTTTTATTGGAACGCCGGGTTCAGGTAAGACCACTCTTATTTGCAATTATCTTGATTTATTAAGAGATGATTTTATTGATAAAGAACCAAACGATGTACCTCTTTTAAACACGGCAAGCGGAAGAACTACAGCTGCTGAAGTACACATTTCCAAAGAAAAGCGAACACTGATTCGTATTGAACCTTGTAAAATGAAGGAGCAAGAAGGAATTGTCAGAGTTTATTGTCGAACATTATGGGATAAGATTTTTGATACTGAAAATGAAACTATATCCAACAGCGAATCAGCCGAGCTTGATAGAATTGTCAGAAATATGGCTGGTTATTCTAAAAATATTGATATTGAAAATGAAATTCGCCAGAATTATAAATCAAATGATTATGATAAATTCTGTGATTATATGATAAAAAA
>CAZMAZ010000298.1:0-1643 GCA_964564255.1 uncultured Clostridium sp.
TTTATGCATTTTTGCCAAAAAAATAGATTTGTTTTTGTCCGAAAAGTCGATTGCAAAACCGGTCGAAGTGTGTTACAATAGTATGAATTTTGTTTGATGCCGTATAAAGGGGAAGGGTGGACCAAAAATGAAAATCGGTTTTGATAACGCAAAGTACATTCAACTGCAATCGGAAAAAATCCGCGAACGCATTGACCAATTCGGCGGGAAGTTGTATTTGGAGTTCGGCGGGAAGCTGTTTGACGATTATCACGCATCCAGGGTATTGCCGGGCTTTGAGCCGGACAGTAAAATTCGGATGCTGCAAAGTCTGCGTGCGGATGCGGAAATTTTGATTTGCATCAATGCCGCGGATATTGAAAAAAACAAATTGCGCGGCGATTTGGGGATTCCGTATGACGAGGATGTCATTCGGCTGATCGGCGTATTCCGCCGTATGGACTTTTTGGTCGGCGGTGTGGTGATTACGCGCTACAACGGGCAACCCGGCGCAGATGCATTTCGCAGACGGCTGAAGGCAATCGGCGTGCAGAGCTATCTGCATTACCCGATTAACGGCTATCCGTCCGATGTTGCGCGGATTGTCAGCGAAGACGGCTACGGCAGAAACGATTATGTCAAAACCACCCGACCGCTTGTGGTTGTGACCGCGCCCGGCCCCGGAAGCGGCAAAATGGCAACCTGCCTGTCCCAGCTCTACCATGAAAACAAACGCGGCATCAAGGCGGGATATGCGAAATTCGAAACCTTCCCAATCTGGAATTTACCGCTCAAGCATCCGGTTAACATTGCTTATGAAGCGGCAACCGTGGATTTGAACGACCGCAATATGATTGACCCCTTTCATTTGGAGGCATACGGCGTAACCACGGTCAATTACAACCGCGATGTTCAGATTTATCCGGTGTTGCGCGCCATGCTGACCGGGATTCAAGGAAACTCGCCGTACGCATCCCCGACCGATATGGGGGTCAATATGGCAGGATTTTGCATTTTCGACGACGACGCGGTTTGCCAAGCCGCCAAGCGGGAAATTTTGCGACGCTATTATAAGACGGCAGAAGAAGAGGTGCGTCGCGGCGGAGACGGCTCGGTGACCGAACGGATGGAATTGATTATGCAGATGGCAGGGGTACAGCCTACCGATTGCGGTGCTGTGACCGCAAGCCTTGCACGCCACGCAGAAACAGGCAAGCCTGCAGGAGCAATGGAATTGGCAGACGGCAGCATTGTCACCGGCAAGACCTCACTTTTGATGGGAGCCGCCGCGGCACTGCTTCTGAATGCGCTCAAACATCTTGCCGACATTCCCGCAGAAGAGGATATTATCAGCCCCGAGGCACTCAAGCCGATTTGTGAGTTGAAAATCAATCATCTGCATCACCATAATCCGCGTCTGCACTCAAACGAAGTTTTGATTGCACTGAGTATTAGCTCCGCGACCAATCCGAAGGCACTTGCCGCTTTGAATCAACTGGACGCGTTGCGCGGTTGCGATGCCCATTTTTCGGTAATTCTTTCGAATAAGGATATTGACTTGTATAAGCGACTCAATATCAATGTTTGTTGTGAACCGCGTTTTGAAGTGAAATAAGAAGCCATTTGCGCAAAAAATCGGAGAGTCTGTTTACTCTCCGATTTTT
>CAZMAZ010000299.1:0-1643 GCA_964564255.1 uncultured Clostridium sp.
CTGAACAGCACTCCTTTCGGCTGATTTAATATCCGATATTATTATAGCCGAAAGCGAGGAAAATATCAACCCTTTTTACAAAAAAGTTTCAAATGAAAGGAAGGATTTTTTGTGTCAAGTTATATCCACTTCACAGAAGAACAAAAACAGCAGGCTCGGCAGACCGATCTCTGCGAGCTGCTTCAGCGGCAGGGCGAGAAATTGAAACGCTCAGGCAAAGAATACGAATGGCGGGATGGTTCGCAGAAAGTCACCATTCGTGGCAATCTGTGGTTTCATCAATACGAGCGAGTGGGCGGCGACGCTATCGACTTCGTCCGAAGGTATATGAATATGAGCTACCCCGAAGCAATGGAATATCTGCTGGGCAATATCGGTATGGGTATTTTGAATACCTCGCCCCCTGTGACAAAAGAGCAAAAGCCCTTTGCCTTGCCACCGAAAAACGATAACAACCGCCGTGCTTACGCATACCTTCTCAGCAGGCGCGGTATCGACCGTGAGGTATTGAATACCTTTTTTAATGCAGGACTGATCTACGAATCGAAAGATTACCACAATGCGGTATTCGTGGGGAACGATCCGCAAGGCGTAGCCGTTCATGCGCATAAGCGCGGAACGGGATATGAGAGCAGCTACAAAGGCAATGTCACCGGCAGCGATCCGAGATACAGTTTCCATTGGCACGGTAACAGTGAAAGCCTCTATTTGTTTGAAGCACCCATCGATATGCTTTCCTTTATTTCGCTTCACAAAGACGGGTGGCGTAACCACAGCTATGCCGCCTGCTGCGGCGTGTCCGATCAGGTATTGTTTCAACTGCTGAAAGATAATACAAATCTAAAGAATGTCTTTCTATGCCTCGATAACGACGAAGCAGGTCAGGCGGCAAACAAACGAATAACAGATAAATTACGAAACAACGGCATAGAGCCGACCGTCCTCATTCCGAGAAACAAAGATTGGAATGAGGACGTTTCATTTCCCGAACAGGAGGAAGAAGTATGTGTCCAAGCTATGTAATGATGGGAGGTAATACTGCATGACAGGAAATCCGTTGCTTCTCGTTATTGTTGCGGGAATCATGTTTGCGATCCTCGGCGGTGTTACCTTGCTGTCTCACATTTACAGTCTGAATGGGATCAAATCCAAGACGGTCGGTGACGGTCAGCACGGCACAGCTCGGTGGGCGACCAAGGCCGAAATCAAAAAGACCTATCGCCATGTCCCATTTACACCCGACCGCTGGCGTAAGCAGGCCGCCAAAGGTGAAACGCCTACAGACGATGACGGTAAACCGTTACCACAGGGTATCGTTGTTGGGTGTACCGGAAACACCACGGCAATGGTGGATACCGGAGATGTACATGCCCTTATGATCGGTGCAGCAGGTGTCGGCAAAACTGCTTTCTGGCTGTACCCGTGTATTGAATATGCCTGTGCATCTGGAATGTCGTGGCTCTCCACCGATACCAAAGGCGATGTTATGCGCAACTACGGAAATATTGCCAAACAGTACGGTTACAATGTGTCGGTCATCGACCTGCGAAATCCCACCCGAAGTAACGGCAATAATCTTCTGCATCTTGTAAACAAATATATGGATCTGTATCAGAAAAATCCCAATACGCTTGTTTACAAAG
>CAZMAZ010000300.1:0-1631 GCA_964564255.1 uncultured Clostridium sp.
CGCCGTCATGAATTGCGCTTGCGCGCATGAAATCCCGCTTTTTGCAAAAAAGCAGAGAAAATTGCAGAGAGCGACACGATTTTACAGAAAAATACTTGACTTTTTTCGCAAAATCGGTTATACTAACATGTTACTTACGAATTATTATATTCTTCGCATGGGAGATTGCCCGCCGAGAGCGAAAAACGGGCAGAGAGCGGAGAGAGCAGAGAGATGGGGAGAGGAGCGTTCGGTATGAGTGACAGAATTTTACCGATAGAGGAAACAGAGAAGCAACGCGCCCTTGCGGCATGGATGCGCCGAGAGAACCAAGCCTATTTGCAGGAAAACGGAACGCCGCGACGCGCGTTTGTTTTGACCTTCGGTTGCCAGCAAAACGAAGCGGATTCCGAAAAGATTGCGGGCATGTGCGTGTCGATGGGGTATGAGCTGACCAAAAACGCCGAGGATGCGGATTTGATTATGGTCAACACCTGCGCCATTCGCGAGCACGCGGAGCAAAAGGCGCTGTCGGTGATTGGGCAGTACAAGCATCTGAAAGCGCAAAAGCCGACGCTTTTGATTGGCGTGTGCGGGTGCATGGTCGCGCAGGAGCACAGACAAAACGATATAAAATTTCGATACCCTTATGTGGATTTTTTGTTCGGCACGGCGTCCTTGCACCGTTTTCCGGAGCTTTTGACCGAGAAAATCAAAAAGGGCAAGCGACTTTACTGCACCGACCCCAAGGAACCGCTTGTGGCGGAGGGGTTGCCGATCAGTCGGGAGTCGGATTACCGTGCATGGGTCAGTATCATGTACGGCTGTAACAATTTTTGCTCCTACTGCATTGTACCCTATGTGCGCGGACGGGAGCGTTCCCGCCGCCGCGAGGATATTGTGGCGGAGGTGCGGGAGCTGGTATCGTCCGGCTATCGGGACATTACGCTTCTCGGGCAAAATGTCAATTCCTATGCCCGCGACAGCGATTACGGCTACGATTTTTCCGACCTTTTGCAGGAGCTGGATGCCATAGAGGGCGATTATCTTCTGCGCTTTATGACCAGCCATCCGAAGGACGCGGACCGCAAGCTGATTGACACCATTGCGCAAAGCCGTCATATTGCCCACCAGCTGCATCTGCCGCTCCAATCGGGCAGTGATGCCGTACTTGCGCGAATGAATCGGCATTATGATACTGCCAAATACCTGGAGACCGTGGCATATTTGCGCGAGCGCGTACCGGATGCGGTGCTCAGCTCGGACATTATCGTCGGATTTCCCGGGGAGACCGAAGCGGATTTTGAAATGACGCTGGAGATGCTTTCGCGCGTGCGCTTTGACATGCTGTTTTCCTTTATTTACTCCCCGCGCAAGGGGACACCCGCCGCGACATGGGAGCAGGTACCGGAAGAGGTGAAGAGTCGCCGTTATCAGACCCTTTTGGAATTGCAAAACGGGATTGCGTCGGCGGAAAATCAAAAGCTGGTCGGCACGCGGCAACGGGTGCTGTGCGACGGCGTCAGCAAGGACGCGCGCTTTTTCAGCGGACGCAATCAGGGAAATAAGATTGTCTTTTTCCCGGGAGAGGAAGCCGACACGGGACGCTATGTGACGGTTCGCATCGAGCGCGCGGAAGCGTTTGCCCTTTA
>CAZMAZ010000301.1:0-1626 GCA_964564255.1 uncultured Clostridium sp.
GAGCCCCCGGGGGAAGGGTACTTAATCAGAGAGAGGCTTTAACCGAAGCGACCCAGGCTTCGAGAGAAGATTTCTCTTCGGCGGAGAGGCTTCCGGCGAACGCCATAAAGGAGCCTTTGAGGAAAAAGGTTTTTTCAAAGACGGTCGCATTTTTCTTTTCGTCGGGTTGCGCCAGGGTATTACGCACAAGACTGTCGGCGGCATCGGCACCTTCAATCAGCAGGGCAACCGTTTGGGCTTTGGACTTGTCCATTTCCGCGATAAAGCGGCGCAGACCGTCGGGCAGGTCCTTTTTGACCGACAGGCAAAGGAAGACAATGCGTTCCTTATCGCACGGATAGGCGGGAGGAATGTCATCCATCTTGTTGTTTTCCAATTCAAATGCTTTTTTGATCAGCTCTGCGGCTGCCTTGACTTTTTTCTGCCCGGAATATACCAGGACTCTTGCTTTGTAGCTCATAGTATTCTCCATTCCGCCGCTGTGCGGCTTTATATTTTTATTTTTTTGCTTTTTGCTTTTCGCTTTTCGCTTTTTATTCCTTTGTCAGGTCGATTTCATGACCGCAATCGGAGGAATCGTAAATTGCCTGCATCATGCGGGCGGTCAGAATGACCGAATCGATGTGGGAGGGCAATTTTTCACCGGTGCGGATGCAACGGACAAAGGAATCGATTTCATTTTGGAACATGGGAACGCTTTCGTAGACCGGGGTTTCTTCCCGGAGCTTGCCGTCCTTAGTGCCGTAAACCGTAAAGTTACCGCCGTATTGCAGACGAATGCCCGCTTTGTCACCCAGAAAATCAATATAGCGCTCTTCGGGACCGATATTCTGCGCCCAGGCACCGTTGAGGGAGATGGTCGGACCGGAGGTGCGAATGAAGCCGGTCACGCTGTCGTCAACGTCATATACACCGTCAAGATTTTTGGTGTTTTCAGCCCACATGCTTTCGTAAACATAGGCGGGCAAATCCCGTCCCAGTCGGCAGAATGCCTGCCCTGAAACGGTCAGCGGCGTCGGGTCCCCCGTGCAGTACATGACAATATCCAGATAATGGACGCCCCAGTCGATCAGGGCACCGCCGCCCGCAATCGATTTGTCGGTAAAGGCACCGCCAAGTCCCGGAATGGAACGGCGCGCACGGAAGGAAACATAGACATGATAGACTTCGCCGAGAGCGCCAGCGGCAATCAGGTCGCGAATTTTGTTGACCGCGGTGTTGAAGCGATTGACCACGCCGATATTCAAAACCTTGCCGGTCTCGTGCTGTACGCGTTGCATGGCTTGGGCTTCGCTGTAGATGCGTGCGGCGGGCTTTTCACACAAAACATGCTTGCCGGCACGCAAAAAGTCGGTCGCAATGACGGCGTGCATTTGATTCGGTGTGCAGACCGAAACCGCATCCAGCGCAGGGTCGTCAAGCAGCTCGTGATAGTCGTACACGGCTTTGCCGCATCCGTATTTTTCGACGGCTTGGTCGGCACGCTCGGGAATGATGTCGCAGAAATATTTGATTTCCGCGTCGGGGCAGTTGAGGTAGGCGGGGATGTGGGCACTGTTGGCAATGGTGCCGCATCCGATGATTGCAACCTGTATTTTGGAATTCATGGGAACCTCCTTTTTGTTT
>CAZMAZ010000302.1:0-1610 GCA_964564255.1 uncultured Clostridium sp.
AAATACAAAAACGGGCTAAAGGAGGAATCCACCAGATACGCCGTGCAAAGCAACAGGCAGAGGCAACACAGGACCGGAACCGCGAACCGCGCGGCGCGACTGCGCTGTCGCACGGCGGCAAACAAACGCGCGGGAAGCGGTGTTGCGCCTATGGCGCCGACAAGGAGCAACGGCAACGCATGCACTGCCGTATACACCCCACCCGACAGCGAAAGATGCGCACACCCGACGCCAAACAGCGCCCCGAGCACACTTCCCGCCGCCGACAAATCCCGAAAGGCAAACAAAATCCAACCGATGCCGATAAAAAACAGGGCGTACAGATGGCGGAAAATGCGCGGTATTTTGTCCAAAACCCGCAAAAGAAAGGCTTTTTCCGCAATCAGGAGAATCAAAAAGTAAACGCCCCAAAGCACATAATTCCAGGATGCCCCATGCCAAAGCCCGGTCAAAAGCCAGACAATTGCCAGGTGCAAATAGGTGCGTCCCCTGCCCTTTCGGTTGCCGCCGAGCGGAATATACACATATTCGCGGAACCAGGTGGACAGCGACATGTGCCACCGCCGCCAAAATTCGGTGATGCTTTGCGAGATATAGGGGTAGTTGAAATTTTCAAGGAAGGTAAAGCCGAACAGCTTGCCCAGCCCGATCGCCATATCCGAATAGCCGGAAAAATCGTAGTAAATATGGAGCGTAAAGCAGATAAGAATCATCCATGCGCAAAGCACCGTATTTTCAAAATCGGCTTGCGTTTTGAAATACTCATACAGCGCCGCCACACTGTCGCCAATCAGCACCTTTTTCCCGAGACCGATGCAAAAGCGCTCGACGCCGGCGGCAAATTTCTCGACATTCTCGGTGCGCGAAATCAGCTGGTCGTCCACGTCCCGATACCGCACAATGGGACCGGCAATCAATTGCGGAAACAGGGTGACATAGGTACCGAACGCCACAAAATTGGTTTGCACCGCGGTTTCGCCGCGATACAGGTCGATGGAATAGGAAATAATCTGGAAGGTATAGAAGGAAATGCCGATGGGAAGCGTCAGCGCGGCAATCGGTTTTAGGCTCGAAAACAGCGGAATCAACGCCAGATTTTCCAAAATGAAATTGGTATACTTGAAAAAGACCAGCAGAGACAGGTTCAAGCAGACCGAAATCCAAAGAAACAGCTTTGCGCGCCGCGGATTGGACGTGCGGTAGCGGGCAATCGGGAACCCGAACCCATACGCCACGCAGATGGAAAACAGCATAAGCAGGATATAGAACGGCTCGCCCCATCCGTAAAACAAAAGGCTGACCGAAAACAGCACGGTATTGCGCCACCTCCGCGGCAGAACAAAGTACAAAAGAAGGGTAACCGTCAAATAGGCAAACAGAAACAAAAGCGATGAAAAAACCAAATGCCCTTTCTCCTTTCTCGGGGTCGTTTTCGGAGCGTGCGCACCCGATACATCTATTTTACAACAAACCGCCCCGTCTGTCAAGGAGATTCCCCGGATATTCCCTAAATTATTCGCAAACAATGCACAAAAAGGCGAAAACAAGTACCTACTATCTCGTTGCATTTAAAAATTTACGTTTTCGGCGGAGATAATGAATAGAAAACA
>CAZMAZ010000303.1:0-1607 GCA_964564255.1 uncultured Clostridium sp.
CGCAGTAAGCGGTGCGTGGGAAACACGACCAGTCCGCTGTGGTTCATTTCCACCAGCATCATCATGATGTAATCGGAATCGGCGCCGACGGGGGTGCCCTGCTCGCGCAGATAGTTGCGGTAGTTGATGGCGGTTTCGTAGCGGTGGTGGCCGTCGGCAATGTACAGCTTGGTATCCGCGAGCTGCTCCTGCACGGCGGCGATCGCCGCCTCGTCCGTCAGCGTCCACAGGCGGTGGGTCAGGCCGGCCTCGTCGGTGACCTCTGCCGTGGGGGGCGCCTGCATGGCAGAGGTCAAAATCGCGTCCACCGCGCCGCTTTCATCATTATACAGAGAGTATACATCGCTGAAGTTACAGGCAGTCGCCTTCATCAAATTCAGGCGATCCTGCTTTGCCTTGGAGAGGGTTTCCTCGTGCGGCAGGACGATGCCCTTGTCAAATTCCTCCAGATGCACCTGCGCCACCACGCCGTACACGCGGTAGGTGCCGCCGTACATGGCGCTGATGCCGGTCATGCCGTCCAGCGAAAATTCGATCTCGTAAATGTACAGTGCCGGGGCGGTGTCCTGTGCCAGCACGCCCTCCGCCAGCATACGCCGCAGCTCCTCCCCGGCGCGGACGTACGGGTCGGCGCCCTCGCGCGGAAGCTCCAGACGGATGATGTTATTGGCATTGCACGCCAGATAGCTCCGGCGCTGTTCCTCGGAAATAATATCGTACGGGGGGCAAACGACCTCCGCCAACGACCCGGCCTTTTCGGTAAAGCGCAGGGCGCGGAACGGACGAATCACGGCCATGCTGATCGCTCCTTCGGTTATGATACCTCCATTGTAGCACACTTGTCGCAAAAAAGCTATCCCCATCCGCAGAAATTTGTTGCATTTTTCACGGATTTCCGTTACAATATCAGTGAGGTGATATGTATGAAACGTATTGTAACCGGCCTGCTTTGTGCGGCGAGCCTGATGACCGTGCTGTTGTGCGGCTGTGGCGACACGGAGGAGTCCCCCGTCACCGCGCTGACGCGCGATCCCGGCAGGACGCTCGCCACCACGACCACCACGACCGTCGCTGTGCCCGACACCGCCGACACGACCACCGCTCCGCAGGCAACCGCGACCGCCCCCATGGCGCGGCCGACTACCCCCACGGTCAGCACCGACACCGTGCCGACGACGCGCCCGACGGCCAGCGTCACGGTCACCGATACCGACAGCAGTGCCGTGGGAACGGCGATTGCCGAATGTGCCGCCTCGCTGGTCGGCACGCCCTTTGTCGCAGGGGGCAATTCGACGGCCGGGTTTGACAATCCGAGCTTTGTGGCGTACTGCTATCGCCAGTCCGGCTATACCGTGCCGCGCGCGCTGAAGTCCATGCTGACCTTCGGCACCGAGGCGTCCACCGACGCCCTGCAGGCGGGCGATCTGCTCCTGTTCTGCGAGGACGACACCGGCACACCGACCTTTGCCGGCATTTACATCGGCGGCGGCCGCTTTGTCGCCTGCAAAAACAAGGACAGCGGCACCGTGGAGCAGGCGTTGAACAACACCTACTGGCTGCCGCGCCTGATCGCCGCGCGACGCGCACCGGCGAACGCCTGACCGACG
>CAZMAZ010000304.1:0-1602 GCA_964564255.1 uncultured Clostridium sp.
CTTAATTTTTAAATTATATTTGCAAAGTCATAAAGGAGAAACCCACATGAAAAAATATCCCAACATTCTCTTTTTCGGCATAGACTCGCTCCGCAGCGACCATATGTCTCTCTACGGCTACGACCGCCTTACCACTCCACACATCGACGCTTTTATCGAGGACGGCGGCATATGCTTTGACAAGATGTACTCCCCCTCCATCCCCACTACCCCGGGATACGCTTCCATGCTCACCGGTATGGACTGCTTCTCCACCGACTGCGTTGCTCTACGTCACAAGGGCGGTCTTACCGAGGCTGTTCGCACCATGCCCGAGATTCTTCGTGACTACGGCTACACCTCGACCTACATCGGCGGTCACGCTTGCAGAGGGTGCGACAACTACATAAACTACTCCGACTGGGACTACGACAAGGCTGAGGAGCTTAACGCCGTTGCCATTCCCGAGCTTGAGAGACTTGCGTCACAGGACAAGCCGTGGGTACTTTTCATGCGTCACATGGACCCCCACTCCCCCTACTACACAAAGGAGCCGTTCACGAGAATGTTCTACCAGGGCAACGAATGCGACCCCGAAAACACCTCTCTCGACGAGCTTTACGCATTCAAGCCGTTCCGTGATTACTTCAAGTCGTGGTTCCCCGAGGGCTGCACGGACAAGGAGTTTGTCAAGGCACAGTACGACGCATCGGTTGCATACATGGATCTGTGCATAAACCAGATTTTGGAAAAGCTGAAGACCCTCGGACTTGAAGACGAGACGATAGTTGTATTCACATCCGACCACGGAGAGACTCTTGACGAGCATGACTGCTATTTCGACCACCACTCCATCTACGACAACGTGCTTAACGTACCGTTTGCGTTTAAGTACACCCCGTTCGGCTATGAGGGACACGTTGAGTCGATCACGCAGACGAAGGACATACTTCCGACAATACTTTCGCTTTGCGGAATCGACTGCGGAATCAAGTTTGACGGACGAGACATGACGAAGGCGATAACGGGAGAGGGAATCCGAGAAGAGCCTGAATTCTACATCACGGAGGCAACGTGGATGAGAAAGCACGGCTGGAGAACACCCGAATGGAAGCTTATGATAGCCCTTGAGCCTGACTTCCACTTCAAGCCGGAGATAGAGCTGTACAACCTGATAGACGACCCGAAGGAGGAGCGAAACATAGCTGAGGAGAACCCCGAGGTAGTAGCGTTCCTGAGAGCGAGAATGGAAGCACACATAAAGAGAAGAGAGGAAGAGGTAGGACATCCGAACCCGATGTACACGAACCTTGACTGGAGCGGCTACGGAAGACCGTTCACAAGCTCTCAAGAGGCATACGACAACCTCTACATAGGCGGAACCTCCAGTGCGAAAAAGCTACAGGAAAAATGAAGAATGAAGAATGAAGAATGACTGACGATTTAGTTTTGCCGACAGACGGAGAGTAATTTTCAAATCTGTCGTAGGGCGGTGGCTTGCTGCCGCCACACAAACGACAAAAACCGAACCAAATGTAGGAAAAAATGACGTTTGGTTTACAGACATATTGTTTGCCTTGTAATTCAGACGGCGGGAGCAAGCCACCCGCCCTACGACAGGTT
>CAZMAZ010000305.1:0-1594 GCA_964564255.1 uncultured Clostridium sp.
GATTAAAGCATAAAGAAAAAGCACACATTTCTGTGTACTTTTTCAGCAGCCTCGTTAAACCTTCGTGGCACTTATTATTCGCTTTCTAAATTTCAGAGAAAATCGCTGTTAAAATTTATTGACACATTTCGCCTCAATTAAAGCAAATGTTGGTTGTAGTTTTTTTAAATCGTGAGAATCATTTTTTGATGATATAGATTTTATTTTTATAAAATTTAATAACTTCACTCAACTTTCCATTTTACATTACTGCAATTCGTCCAACTCGAATCCCAGCCATCTGGCTTTTCAGAAATTTCACATTTTATTTGAGCAGAATCTGAAATATCAGCAAAAGCTCTACTTTCTATGGTTGTCACACTACTTGGTATTATCACACTCGCTAAATTACTGCAACCATAAAAAGCATTGCTACCTATACTAATCACGCTATTCGGTATTGTTATACTTGGTAAACTAGTACAGTTAACAAAAGTAAATATTCCTATAGTTGTCACACTATTTGGTATTGTTACATTTCTTAAATTTACACACCTAGCAAAAACAGCATCTGACAGTTCTTCGATTCCATTACTTATTATAATATCAGTAATTTCAGAACTAAATGCTCCAAATGGTAAATTTCCCCTTCTAACACCCGCAATACTAACAACTTTTTTCCCATTTATGTAGTTGGGAACTACAACAGAAGTATCACTGCCATTATATTTAGTTATTTGCAACGTATCATCCTCAAGCGTAGTCCATTCCCAGTCGTCTACATTCTTAGGTTCAACAATTGCATATCCACCTCCAGTTTGCACGTCTAAAAGTGTGGCATAAGTTTTACCCTGCGACTCAAAACCAGGGAATAAAACCGCACTTCCTATTTTTATCGTGTCACTCATATCACTTACTGCTACATACCATTTTCTGCCTTCATAAACTGGCAAATTTATATCCACTAAACTATTTTCTCCAATTTCAATTAAACCGTCTCCACTTAATTTATTTCTATCAGTTTCACCAATTGCAACTGCCTCATAAAATTGGCTTTGAGTCCAAACTTCACCAGCTACTGCTTTTTCAGTGTACAAACCATAATAAGCTTGGTCAACTGCGGTTTGAACATTATCGATGTCGCTTATAACCTTAGAAAGTTGTGCCTTTTCTGGCGTATCCATACCACTAAAAATTACTATCGCCGATAAAATAATTATAACTATAATTGTGATAATCAAGCTTATCAGCGATATACCACTTTTTCTTTCTTTTACTACCATATTACAAATCCTCCTCATAAAATTTTTTAATCATTTGATACTACTTATCACCAACGCTAAAAATTATCAATTTTAAGCCATTTTTTGAATGGGGAGCTAGAATTTCTTAACGGCTACTTTTACAAAAACAAGATTTTATATGCGACGGGAGATTTATCGACCTTGGAGCATATAAAATCGTAGCTTTTTGTTAAAGTTCAGAGTTTAGAAATTCTGCGAACATTCACCCAAATGGCAAAAAATTTATAATTTTTAGCGATGTGTACTTTTTAAAATGAAAAACAACACAAAAAGACTAAACGTAGAGCATATCAAAATTGACACGCAAAACG
>CAZMAZ010000306.1:0-1584 GCA_964564255.1 uncultured Clostridium sp.
ACAAAAAGCAAAAAAATATGATACAATCCGCAACACTTGTGATATAATAGGCGTATAACTAAAATTCACAGGAGGATTGTATGAGAATATCAAAAGCGGTTAATAAAATACTTGCCGTTTTTTTAACGGTGTTGGCGGTACAAACAATCGAGGCATTGTTTTTAAGATTGGACGAAACGGTGCTTGCGGAAAATTTTGGAAACAAAGTGTTTGGGATTATCGTTATTTTCTGCGTTCTCCTTTTACACAACCTGAAATGGGCGGATATCGGGTTTTCTAAAACCGGGTTTTTAAAAAACACTCTTTTTGGGGGTGCGCTTGCTTTCGGCACATTTGCTATATCCTACGCTGCCGAAATGTTATTTTTGGTTGTACAGGGGCACACGGTACATATCGATGTTTTTACCACATCGTTTTCCCTTGTCGGTGAAGTGCAGATAAACAGAGGGATAGGCTTTATACTGTTGTGCGTGTTTTTCAACATCATCAATGTTGTAATGGAGGAAGGACTGTTTAGGGGCTTGTTTACTAAAATTGCCCGCGACGAAAAATCCGCACGATATGCACTGGTGCTGCAAAGCGTACTATTTGGGGTGTGGCATATAGTTACGCCGTTGAAGGAGCTGGTTGACGGCAACTTGCGTTTTTCGGAATTTGTTTTGTTAAGTGTCGGCTATCTGATACTGGCAGGCCTTATGGGGATTAAGTGGGGGTTGCTTTACCGAATGACGGGAAGCCTTTATGCGGGAATGGCAGATCACTTTTTTAACAACTGTATCGCTTCAAACCTTGTGCATATATGCACGGAAACGGGTATTGACGAAATGATGATTATGCGAATAGCTCTTGCTCAAATCGTGTCGTTCGTTATTGTTATTGTCCGCTATAAATCAATGTTTCGGGATGAGAGAACTCAAAGGTAATGTTTTTGTCGGGGTTGGGGAGAAGATTTAACGTCATACTTTCGGTTGTGCCGAGAAGGGTTGCTTTCGAAAGCTTTCTGTACGGCTTAAAGCCGCATTTCTCCTGCACCCGTTTTGAGCGGAGGTTAAAATCATAGTACCCGCAAAGCAGGAAATCCAAGTCGATTTCCTCGAACAAATATGCTATAACGGCTTTTACCGCCTCCGTCATAATGCCGTTGCCCCAGTACTCTTTGGATAAAACATAGCCTATTTCCCTGCCCTTGTAAGCAAAAAACTCGGTCAGCTTATCTTCCATGCCGTATTGTTCAACGCCGAGTGAGCCTATTACTTTACCGTTGCTTTTCAGCACAAGTGCAAAGGTTTTATCGTCGGCGATAAAGTCGTTTAATATCCGCTTTGACTCTTCCGCGTTCTCGTGGTGTCGCCAGCCCGCCTGTTCGCCGACACCTTCGACGGAAGCGTATTCGTAAAAATCTTCCAAGTCCGATTGTTGAAAAGCACGAAGCAGAAGCCTTTCGGTTTCTATTTGCTTTCCGTTTATTTTGAACGGTTCGTTCATTTTAGCACCTTCTTGCTTTTTTTAGCTTTGAGCAACTTTGTGATATATTTTACCATTTCTTTTTTGCCGTGTCAACTTTTTTCTTTCGGCGGTAAGTAA
>CAZMAZ010000307.1:0-1562 GCA_964564255.1 uncultured Clostridium sp.
TACGCTCAAAACTAATCTTTTTCGGAAGTCGTACGGTAGTAATGTTCTTGACCATTTGACCGCCGACACTACCTGCCTGCTTTGCGGTGAGGTCGCCGTTATAGCCCTGCTTGAGGTTAACGCCGACTTCGTTTGCGGCTTCCATCTTAAACTTATCCATAGCTTCCCTTGCGTTGGGAACTAACGTCTTCTTCATTGTAAATCTCCTTGTGTTTGTTGTTGTCATTTGTCGTGAGGCTTTTTGCCTCGTCACTATTATGCAACGTCTTCTCGTGATTATTACAGGAAAAATATGGAGATAATATGACGATCGGTTTTAGAAAATCATCAGCTTTGCATACGCCAAAATGTCACCCAATCGCAATTGAAGTCTGGAATTTTTTGAAATCCTCTGCTAAAATGAACGCAGACAGGAGGGAAATACATGGACTGGATTACGGGGATTCAAAACGCTATCGATTTCATTGAGGATCATATCACCGAGCAACTGAGTATGGATGAAATCGCAGCGCAAAGCTTTTCGTCGCCGTTCCATTTTCAAAGGGTGTTCAGCATCCTTTGCGGCTACACCTTGGGCGAATATATCCGAAACAGGCGGCTCAGCTTGGCAGGGGCGGAATTGGCAAAGACTCGTGCCAAGGTAATCGACGTGGCATATAAATACGGATACGAAACTCCGGAGAGCTTTGCAAAGGCTTTTTTGAAATTTCACGGCGTCACGCCGTCTCAAGCGCGCAGAGAGGGCGCAATTTTAAAGTCCTTTTCCCGTGTTACTGTAAAAATATCTTTGGAAGGCGGTAACGTTATGGATTATCGGTTGGAACAGAAAAAAGAATTAGTGTTGTACGGGTACAAGCGGCGTTTCTCCGGCGACCCCAAGAACAGAAATTTGCAGGATCACAATTTCTATTGCGAAACGCGACTTAAGCAGGCGGTATTGCAGTATATGGCTCACGATGTGGATACCACATACAATGTATTTTCAAATTTTTCCGAAAGCGGATACGATTGTCATATCGCTTCATATTTGAACGAAGGTCTGGCGGACATGGCGGAGCAAATGGGCGCAGAAGTGGCCGGCTGGTTTGAAAAAATCGTCGTTCCTGCGGGAACGTATCTGGTTTGCGAAACTGAAAAATGTGAATTCCCCGCAAACCTCGCGGACGAATTGTATCGACAGGCGGTAACGCTGTGGCTTCCGTCTTGCGGATATGAGCTGGCGGAAGGACCGGAGCTTGAAATTCTCCATTGGCCTTATAAGGAAGGGGACGAAGCTCTCAATCGCTCCCGTTATCTGGAGCTTTGGCTGCCGATTGTGAAGAAGTAAAACAAGCCTCCGACGAAAATCCGATGCGGTTTTTGTCGGAGGCTCTTAGCGTGAAGTTTTTTTGTATCTTTTTGCCGGCACACAATATCTTTTCATTGAATACAGGGAAAAATACGGGTTTTTATGGCGCGAACAGGGCAAAAATGCCTTGTTCAAGGCCGAAAACAAAAAAACTGAAAATTTTTCAAAATTTTTAAAAAAAGGTATTGACAAAAGGTAAAAGGAGTGGTATACT
>CAZMAZ010000308.1:0-1562 GCA_964564255.1 uncultured Clostridium sp.
CAAGGGGTTCGCTTTGCGAACCCGCCGCCCCCTGTCTATCAGCGAACCAGAGTTCCGTCCAAGGCATTGACCAGCAGCACGCTTTGGGGATACCCCATCTGCTCATCTGTAGTGCTGAGATAGAAAACCGCCCACACCGGCACCCGGTAGCCCGTTTCCAGATCCTCCCGCACATGCACCAGAGTGGAGGTCAGGACAATCTGCTTTACCAGAATCCTGCAAATTTCGCTGTTGCTCTTTTCTGCCGCCCGGGCAAAACCCAGCTGCATATAGTTTTTCACGCAGCTCTGAATCTCCTCAAAGGGCAACAGGGATACATTTTCATTGGCCGTCTCTAACAAGGTGTAGGGGTTGGACCACTGCATATACGCTACACCCACTTCCGTTACATACAATTTCAGCTCTTCCGTTTGAAGCTGGCTGGCATATTCCTCTGTAAACGTATCCCGGAAGCCCTCGTGGCGGCCATAGCCCAGCAGGGTCACGCTTTTCGTTCCTGCCATAGTGGGGGCGTAGGTCAAAAGCCATCCCTCGCTTTGCACCTCCCCATATGCTCCATACTTGGCCTTGACAGCAGAGGCAAGTCCCATATGCTCCACCCCGGCAGTGGATAGAAAGGCCTCTGCCCGGCTTTGTGCTTCGTCCACTGTCAGGGCAGGGGAGAAGGGTACCTTCAAGTTGTCCTCCTCGCTGGCAAGAATGCTCCCGTCCCCCGTATTCAAATACAGACTCCAATGCCCTTCCTCCAAAAAGACATCCCCATAGCCCAGCGTCCCATCCTGCCGTTGCAGGGTCAGGTGCGTGTGCCCCACCTTCTGGAGGGGTAAAGTATCCGCTGAAAAGGGGATATAGGTATCGACTACAGGGGTTTGATTCATTTGTGCCCGAATTTCAGCCTCTTTTTCCCCTTTCTCTTCAGCAGAGTAGGGAGTCCAGAGGGCGTTGCCCTTTTCATCCAATCCTTCATAGCACCCCTTGTCCAGCTGAAGAAGCCGATTTACCAGCTCCTCATAGCTGACCTCCTGCTCACGAAGCCCGGTGATGCTCCCAAAGAACAGATTGCTCAGCTCTACAATCCTCTCTGCCGTAAAAACATTGGGAGCGTACCGGTTCACGGGGTACAGATCCCCCTCCCCCCACTCCACGGGGCAGTCTATTTCCACAGTAAAGGAATCCGTTACCGGAATGGTTTCCGTCCAGTGAGAGGGCTTTTCCACCTCAGTATTCAGGGCGGCTTCTCCGAAGATTTTTTCCTCCATGACCCCATCCCTCCGGTTGACCACAACCTCCTCCTCTGGGGTGGGCTGGCAGGCCATGCATACTAACAGCAAGGCGATCGCCAAAAGCAGACAGGTGAATTTCTTCATTATAATGTCCTCCTTCTTTGCTGCAACACAGAGCCTTCAGCTCTGCGGCATCCTCTCTATGCCCCCATTGTAGCATCCAGATTCGGAGGAATTGTAAAATCCCGTATGTACAATCTGTTAACAATGGCAATTGCGCAACATTTTTTGCTTATTGGGAGAATGCTTGGGGCAGAAGGCCGGGGGCGGCGGAAAGGC
>CAZMAZ010000309.1:0-1544 GCA_964564255.1 uncultured Clostridium sp.
TTCGGTGTATCTATATGAGGAGATACCCACCTCATGCCGTCAATATAATGCTTGTAAAAGCTCTTCCTTACATAAGGAACCATTGTCCAATCCAAGTGTGATGCAGAAACTCCGCCGAACTGCTGTAACGACTGTATCTGAAAAATTACAGCTACCAGCTGAAACGCCGTACTGACCGATTGAGCAGGTCTTACATCCGTTTGTCTGGTATTAAAGCCGTTGGCAAGCAATTTATCAAAAGGTATTGTTAAACAGTTATGAGAACCTATCGCATAACTGTTCAGATCGTGAATATATATTTCGTTGTTAAGATGGTTGTTTTTGGACATTTCCGACATACAGTTGTCCAATGCGTATTGTTTCAGAACGACATCACTCGCCTCTCCGACCTTCCCTCCGAAAGATTTTTCATCAACATTGGCATTTTGATTTTGAGTATTTGACGCATTTAATTTTTCGCCTACATTTTTCATTAACTGTGTATTCTTTTCCCTGATTCTTGTTCTGTCGTTCCTATAAATAATGTAGGCTTTGGCAACATCTTTTCGATTGCTTGCCATTAATTTTTCCTCAACAACATCCTGAATTTCTTCCACGCCCATATTTTTATTAAGAGATTCCACGTAATTGGCAATTTCACGAGCTTTGTCTTTGGCATAAGACGTTTCTTCTCCGTCTACGTCGATAAAAGCTTTCAAAATTGCGATTTTTATCTTGTCCTTGTTAAATCGGACGTTTCTTCCGTCACGTTTTGTGACTGTCATAATTAAACCACCTTCTTTCCTTTATCTTATTACGACAGATAAAACTCTTCGACATAATCCAATAGGTCATCTATGTTCTCAAAAATACGTTCACAAAAACAAATTTGCCAACTATGCAAAACAAACTTATTCTCATTAAGACCTATGATCGGAATACCTCTGTCGTAAGCTATTGCTATTTCAGCCATTGTTCCGAGAGATTTAGGATCGTTAAAATTTACTATTACTATGTCCGACTTGCGAAGGTAATGTAAATCGTAACGCATAACTTCGTCTTCCGAAGCATATTTTGGTTCGTCCTTAAAATTGAATTTGTCATTCGGATTAAATACGGACGCCTTATAAGCTCCGTAATAATTTTCGAGAGTATTTTTGAAATATTTACGCCAATCGTTGCTTCTGTCAAAGTGCTCCTTACCAAATGACTGCATACCTCCCGATAAATATATAGTTAGATTTTTCATGCCGTCTCCTTTCGAAATCGACTCACTCATGCTCATACTTACAATCGTAGTGAGGCATATCGTCAAGCTCTTCTTGCCCCAACTCTTGATGATGCATGATTGCAAATATATTGAATGCTACCGCAGCAAGGTGATCTTCATCTTCCATCCCCATTACGAATTTGTCCAAATGTCTTTTCGCCGAATCTACATATCGGGAATACGGCATGCCCTTTTCCCAATTGCGACTTGAATATTTTTCCGCCCCAAGTTCCATCCATTTTGCAAGTCTTCGTGTGGCAAACGGAGAAATCAAATCATACCTCCCTTTACCCAC
>CAZMAZ010000310.1:0-1523 GCA_964564255.1 uncultured Clostridium sp.
ACACGAGTGACAAAGTGAAAACAAAGACGATTTCGGCTTCCGAGTTCTCGTTGGGTGGATTGGACGAAAACGGCAAGTACGTTGAAACCAAGGAAAGCATCTACACCAAGGACGCATTCCAATGTCAAGGCTTGACGGTTGTTCCGGAATTTGAAAGTCAGGTGACGTATCAGATATTCTTCTACGACGAACTGGGCAATTTCGTATCCAAAACCGACGTGTTGGAAAAGTCGTTCAGTGAAGATATTGATATCTTCACGACTCATGCAAGAATCGTCATCACCCCTAACGTTGACGAAAACGGCGATGCAGTAACGTTGAACGTCTTCAAAGTTTCGAAGTATGCAAAACAATTGACGATTAAGGTTAATAAGGAACAAAAAGTTAAAGCTACATCTTACACATTGGATTTGAGTGGTGTACAATTAATTAAAGGAATCGTATCTACCGGATCTGCCGATTCTTTGCTAAAATTACGTGCGAATGATGAAACGACGCAATCTTATTTGATTGAGTTGGATACTTATAAAAAGTATTTTGATGGCGTGACATTAGTTAATCCGAATGGAGAAACTTTATGGTTTTGTTTTTTAACGGAAGAACCTATATTGGGTAACGAAGTTTCTCTCTCTTTGGGACATTCACAAGAGACGTCTTCGGAAAAATCTGTTGAATTGCATATTCCGTCCGATGCAAAATATTTGTGTGTTCGTTATGCTGTCTCTGGTACTGTTTGTGCGCCGAGTTCGATTGTATTTTCAAAAATTTAATTTGTGAGTTATTATGGAAAAAGTTTTGCGCAAACTTAGTGTTATTATAGTCTTGCTGTTGGTTATAGCCATGTGCGGTTCTTTTCTTGTGCTTGGCAACCAAGAAAAACCGGATACGAGCAATAATGACGACGTTCAGTTAAACGAACAGCGACCTGTAGATTGGTCTACGTTGCACATCTCTTGCTTGGGCGATAGTATCACCAAAGGCGCTTATCTTGATTACTCGTACCCTGCTTGCTTAAAAAATGAGTTGGGAGCAAAAGAAGTTGACAATTATGGCATTAGCGGTAACACGTTGGCGCGCAATCATTCAAACTATACTACTGCAATGTGCGTACGTTATACGGAAATTGATGTGGATAGCGATATTATTATCGTTATGGGCGGCGTTAACGATAGAGGGAGTATTCCTCTTGGAACTATCGATGATACCGATGTGACTACATTTTATGGCGCGTTAAATACGCTTTGTAGCGGTCTTAAAGAAAACTATCCTAACGCATGGGTATTCTTTATGACAAATTTCAAGTATGCCGATTGTGATACTTTGAACACATTTGAAGTAGAGTACAAAAATTATTATTGTTTGGCAACGCAAGCTGTGTGTAGCAAGTACGGCATAGATGTTTTTGATACATACAATAAATTGAAATTTGATACTGCGACTGATACTACAGATTCTGTTCATCCTAAACAATCATTTGTAGGTAATAAATGGGTGCCTGCAATCGCACGATATATCAAAATAAA
>CAZMAZ010000311.1:0-1516 GCA_964564255.1 uncultured Clostridium sp.
ATTGTTGTTATTAAAGTTAGTGTTATTGCAGACAATTTCTTTGCTGTTTTCTGTGTTTTTTGGAGTGCTTTTTCAACATTGTCAAAGCCACTTTTGAGTTTGCCTACTCTCTCTATCGTTGGTGCATCAGCTGTGTTTTTAAGTTCAATATTATACTTTTTTAATTCATTCTCTGCTTGCATCACGGATACTTGTATCTTATTGAACTCTTTTGCTGTAATATCTCCATTTTGGAATGCTTTGTTTGCTTCTATTTGTTTTTGCTTTAGAAGTGCAACCTTTTGTGTAGCAAGTCCTATTTGAGTTTCTAGATTCTTCATTTTTTGTGCAGATGCTTCTGTGTTCTTGCTATCCAGTTTTAGTGCTTTATCTAATTCCTTTGTTTGCGAGGTGGTGAGTTTAATGCTTTCATTAAGTTTCTTTACCTTTTGGTCTATTTCTTCTAGACTTCTACCTACTTCCAATGTTTCCACCTCCTATTTATTGATTTTTGATTGAAATCTTTCATAAATTCTTGCATCCATATCCTTTAAGTTATGAATTGCTTTGTTTATAAACCTTGTTCCCTTTATTGTGCTTGTTCCGTAGTTTAGAATGTTTGCTATCTTTTGATATGGAATACCTTTTCGATTCTGTCCTTGAAATTCCACCGAATATCCATACCAATTGTGTCTTGCAGTTACCTTGCTTTGCCTTATAGAGTTTAATAGTCCTAGTGTTGCACCCCTTGGTGTTGTTTGTTCTAACACTTTTACGAGTTTTTCGACTTCAATATCTATTTGCTCTTGAATTGCTTCTATTGCCTTATCTCCAAAATCACTTATTTCATCAAAATATTCGCTTAACTGTTTGGATACGCCATCATTCCAACTTGCCATGTTATCCCCTTAATTTGCCATTGAGTGTCATATCTGACAAACTCATCGGCCTTGAATATTGAATGTTTTTACCTTCGGCTTTTGCTATTGTCAAAGCATCTATTTGTGCTGAATAATCTATTAAGTCATAGAATACATTCAAGCCCATATCTGCCAGGTTTACTTGCACGCCTGTTTTTATTGCACAATAAAGCATTTGTGTTGTGAAATCGCCTTCAATTTGGCTTGTTTCTGTTGGTTTTATGCTAGATTTTATCTTTTTTTTTGAGCAATAAATAACGAGAAAAAGTCTAACAGGTCACTTATTATTGTTTTATCCGTTACAACATAAGGCGGAATGCTCATAATAAGCTCGCCAACATCTGGCTTGTTTGGATATTGTGCTGTTGCAATAAGCGAAGCAATAAAATTCAAAATAAACTCACTATCAAACTCGTAGTTCTCTATTGTTGAAAACACATCACTTGTTTCTTCATCTGTGAGTTTTTCCAAATCTTCAACTGATTCAATGCTATATTCTTTTAATTTTGTAAGTGTATCCTTGTTTGAATTCTTCTTTGCAAAAGTAATGATGTCGTTTAACAAATCCCTACCAAAATAACTTTTGTAGAGAATAAATGTGAAAGCATTTCCACAAA
>CAZMAZ010000312.1:0-1508 GCA_964564255.1 uncultured Clostridium sp.
AAATGAGGGAACAGTGCGTCAGAGCAAACGTCTCCTTCCGATTCCACCAAACCGGTACCTACCTCGTAAAAGACGGTAAACGTTATAAAATCCCTAAATACCTCCACCACTCCCAAGCTAAAGCCGCTAATATCGACTATAATAAAAACTAAAAGAACCGCCCCCGCGGTTCTTTTTCTTGCCGTGCTTGCTTTTATTTACACCGCTTCTGCCACACCCCCACATCCCACCCAACCCGTAAGGCGCACCTCCGCTCGCCCGAGGGGGATTGTGAAATTTGCATTGAACAAAATCCCCATTGCTTTTTTGGTCGTAGGGCGGGGGCTTGCTCCCGCCGCTTTTTAATTCAAACTAACATCGACACAGGCGAAAAGCGAAAATATAAATTTTAGTTTTATTTTGAACTCGGCGGGAGCAAGCCCCCGCCCTACGATAGATGCCAAAAGAACCTCTGTACAGCCAAAAATCTATCGGCGTTCTACCAATTTTTCCGCGCACAGTTTCTCCGTGGGTGCAATCGCTATATCTTCGCAGAAATAGGTGCATTTCGTAGGAAAAACCGTCCCAAACCAATCCCCAAAAACAAAAGCAGGACGCAACAGCGTCCTGCTTTCGCACAGCAAGTATGAAAATCCCGAAAAATTAAATTACTTAATTTCAACGGTTGCGCCTGCAGCCGTAAGGGACTCCTTGATTTTCTCAGCTTCGTCCTTGGAAACGCCTTCCTTAAGCGTCTTGGGAGCAGCCTCAACAAGGTCCTTAGCGTCCTTAAGACCAAGACCTGTGAGCTCACGAACGACCTTGATAACGTCGAGCTTCTTAGCACCGAAGGATGCAAGAACAACGTCAAATTCAGTCTTCTCCTCAACAACAGCGGCGGGAGCAGCAACACCAACAGCAGCAACGGGAGCAGCGGAAACGCCGAACTCCTCTTCAACTGCCTTTACGAGCTCGTTAAGCTCAAGAATAGTAAGACCTTTGATAGTTTCAACAATAGATGTAATCTTTTCGTTAGCCATTTTAATTTCCTCCAAAATAATAGGTTTTGATTTTGTTATGCGATATTACGCAATAAGAATTTTGTGCAGATCACTCTGCGGCGGGAGCTTCCTCTGCGGGAGCAGCTTCTCCGTCCTTGTCGATAATTGCCTGGATAGCATACGCAAATCCGTAGAGAGGGGACTGGATGCTTCCGAGGAACTTCGCAATAAGTGTTTCTCTTGAGGGGATGTCGGCAAGAGCGTTTACCGTAGCCTCATCAACTACTGCGCCGTCAACATAGCCTGCAAGTATCTGGAACGACTTAACCTTCTCGGCATACTTCTTAAGGATCTTAGCGGGAGCAACCGCATCGTCCTTGGAAATAGCGATAGCCGTCATACCAGAAAGGTACTGCTTCATCTCACCGAAACCTGCGTCCTCGCAAGCTCTGCCCGTAAGGGAGTTCTTAACAACCTTATAGTCAACGCCTGCCTCACGGAGCTCTTTACGCATAGCGGTATCGGCGT
>CAZMAZ010000313.1:0-1502 GCA_964564255.1 uncultured Clostridium sp.
CTTTTTCGGTAAGAACGTAAACGTGTCCTACGAACTTTGTGTGAGGATGAACGGAACCGGGCTTAGCAAGGACCTGACCTCTTTCGATCTCGTCCTTTGCGATACCACGAAGGAGCGCACCGATGTTATCACCGGCCTCTGCCTGAGGAAGAAGCTTATGGAACATCTCGACACCGGTAACGGTGGTGGACTTCTTCTCGTCGGAGAGACCTACGATCTCAACAACGTCGCCAACCTTAACCGTACCACGCTCAACTCTACCTGTTGCAACCGTACCACGACCGGAGATGGAGAATACGTCCTCTACGGGCATAAGGAATGCAAGGTCAGCCTGACGCTCGGGAGTAGGAATGTAGTTATCAACTGCATCCATGAGCTCGAGAATGCAAGCGTACTCGGGCGAGCTGAGGTCCTGGCTTGTGGACTCAAGTGCATCACGAGCAGATCCGCGGATTACGGGGATATCGTCGCCGGGGAAGTCATAGGAAGAAAGAAGATCACGGATCTCCATCTCTACGAGATCAAGGAGCTCGTCGTCATCAACGAGGTCCGTCTTATTCATAAATACTACAAGTGCGGGAACGCCAACCTGACGAGCAAGAAGTACGTGCTCTCTGGTCTGTGCAAGAGGTCCGTCGGTACCTGCAACGACGAGGATCGCGCCGTCCATCTGTGCAGCACCTGTGATCATGTTCTTAACGTAGTCTGCGTGTCCGGGGCAGTCAACGTGAGCGTAGTGACGGTTATTCGTCTCGTACTCTACGTGTCTGGAGTTGATTGTGATACCACGAGCTCTTTCCTCGGGGCAGTTGTCGATCTGGCTGTAATCAAGGAACTCAGAACCGTTGAGGAGGGAGAGTGTCTTTGTGATTGCAGCTGTAAGTGTGGTCTTACCGTGGTCAACGTGACCGATAGTACCAATGTTTACGTGGGGCTTTGTTCTTTCGAATGTTTGCTTTGCCATTGTAAAAATTCCTCCGTTATAAGAATTGTTTTTTTATTATTTTTTATATATATTACTTCTTTGCGCGAGAAGTAACGATACCTTCCTGAATGGACTTAGGCACTTCTGCGAAGTGGCTGGGCTCCATTGAGTACTGTGCACGTCCCTGGCTCTTTGAGCGAAGGTCCGTTGCGTATCCGAACATTTCGGAAAGCGGTACGAAGCTCGTGAGCTCCGTTACGCCGTTGCCTGCTTCCATGGACTGGATCTGACCGCGGCGAGAGTTGATATCACCGATGATATCTCCGAGGTAATCGTCGGGCGTGATGGTAACGACCTTAACGATGGGCTCGGTGAGAACGGGATCTGCAAGGCGCATTGCCTCCTTGAACGCCATAGATCCTGTGATCTTGAACGCCATTTCGGAGGAGTCGACCTCGTGGTACGATCCGTCGTAGAGGGTAACCTTAACGTCGACTACGTTATAGCCTGCAAGCACGCCGTTCTGCATTGCGCCCTGAATACCCTGGTTAACGGGCTCGATGTATTCCTTCGGAAC
>CAZMAZ010000314.1:0-1487 GCA_964564255.1 uncultured Clostridium sp.
TGCTTGCTTTGCAAGAGGAAGCCCCCGCCTCTTTAGGCGGGGGAGGATGTCACTATACTTATAAAAGGAGATATTAATTATGATTTATAATGATAATGACAAAACAAAGGATAGTGAAGCCCCTTCTGCTTTAACAAATAAAAACAACTTATTAGAATTTAATAAAAGATATGAAAATTATGCACTAACATCAAATGTTGTAGTAGAAAGACCTGTTCCTAAAAATATAACCGCAGAAAAAAATAATAAAGATAATAAGGAGTGATATTATTGTCGGATATTTTTAGTATATTACCCGATATTATAATATATATTGTATTAGGTTATATATTTCTTCGTGTATTCAGAATAGTAAAAATAGTGAAAAATTCAGATAATTATGAGCATATTTTAGTTGAATCGTTAGTTTTTGGGTTTGTCATAAAAAATACAATTTCTTTAATTCCGTTTTCGTTTGGATATTATATAGATATTATTGGAATGTCTATGTTAAGCGTATTATTAGGGTATTTATTTGCTAAATTATTTGAGAACAAATATGTGTTAAAATTTATTGACCTGTTAAAAATCAAACATACAAAGCATAAATTTATGTGGCAAAATATAGAAGATCCTGATTATGCGTTTTTTGTAGATGTTACTAACCCTGACACTAATATAAGATATTTTGGACAATTGATTATGTATGAAGAATTTGAACGATTTCCAATGATACAATTGTGCAGATATATAAATTGGGACAATAGTGATTTGTTAAATGATTATTCAAATGACCCAACAAGAACTGTACTTATTGACACTTCAAAATATAGCGAAATCGACATAACTTATCAAAAGTGCAGTGATTTTATAAAACGCTGGTCGTAGGACGCGGTTTTATATCCAAAATTTTGGAATAAAGATTTAATGCGAATAAACGGATTATTTCTTTTTTATAAAAAATGCTGACTATAATTGATTTGAAGTCTATTTTTTATGTGACATCCTCCCCCACCTAAGAGGTGGGGGACTTCTTGCTGGATGCGTTAAAAAGTAAAGTTATATATAATATAAGGGTTGCACATATTAAAAGCGAAAGAGAAATCAAGGAGAGATATTATGACTAATGAAACAAAAGATTTTTTTAATATGCTAATGAAACAATTAGATACAATACCTGTAGAAAAATTAAAAGAAGCATATGAACCAACATCATATAATCGTGCATTAAACTATATGGATAAGAATCAAACAACAGTAATTAATTTGGCAGAAACTGTGTTGTGCGATACCTTGTTAAGAACAGTTCCTTCGACAAATGGATTTAGTTGCAAAAATAACGTAGAATATCCCAGTTCTCTTTCTATTATAGATAGTGAGGATATAAACTTTATTGCTGTTGCTTAAAGGAGTTTTTATGAAAAAAAGTCAATTTCAATTTTCAACACCTGAATTAACAAGTTTAAATTTTAAAATCAATTCTGATTTTAACCAAGAAACAGATATGT
>CAZMAZ010000315.1:0-1487 GCA_964564255.1 uncultured Clostridium sp.
AAGTTCTCCGATATTATTGAACTTTTGCATATTTCCTATGCCATAAAGATAGGTTCCTACGATATTATCCCTATCACTTTGTATGTTATAACTTTTTAAATAGTTAATATTGCAAGCGTCAACAAACAAACTAACCACGGCACCAAACTCGGGAGAATCCAACCTTTTTAAATCTTCTTTATTTAATTGGCTTACACTCTCCAAGTACTCTCCATTGGCGTTTTTATTGTTATTTGAATATCTTGCAAGTTCGGTTTGAAGTAGGTATTTTCCCGTCACATTTTTTGCTAGGTTATTTGCATCCACCAAAGCATCCGCCCCCATCTGGTAAAGACCATAGCACCCGGCATAATTTACACCCGTGTTAACCTCGGTTGAGGTTTCAACATTATTGGTTGAGGCTTTTGCTGTTAGCGAAAATTCATTGGTTAAAACTTGTCCAATTTCTCTATATTTTTCGTATGAGGAATTATTAAATTGTTCCCTCACAAAACTTGTTGCGTTTGCACTTGAAATGACATTACTATCCAAATAAACAAACTCACCGCCCGAACTACCCGTGTAGGTTGGGTTTTCTCGGGTTTCTTTTAGCATTTTTTCATAGTTTTGTTGAATGGTTTGGTTGTTACTCACCTTTGCAACATAGTTTGAGTAGTCATAAAAAAGCGTTCCGTCGTCACTGACATTGCTTTCTAAATCACCCCCGCCGTTGGTTGAACCACTAGGCCTTCCCACACTTACGCCACTTTGGGCACTTTCATTTTCACTTCCTGCCGTTTCCACAGCGACAACATCCGAACCCTTATCGCCTTTCAAATGCTTATCATACACAGAGTACCCAGCAAGCACCGAAGTTGCAAGTATTAGCGTTGCAAAACCTCCCGCAATAAAGCGATTTAGTACTTTATTTCTCTTCTCTTGTTTTACCGCTTTTTCTTTTGTCTCTTGAGGTGTGGTGTATTCAAAGTTGCCTAGAATATTATTTTTAGGTTTTTTAGTAAACTTTCCGCCAGCACTTCCAATTGCATTAAACACTGCAGTGCTTTTTGGCTGGTATCCACCTAAATCTTCCCGCTCTAGTCCTCTAGAATAATCTTCAAGCGTTTTTAAAGCACTTTGAATTTGGCGTTCGGTTCGTGCATTGTGACGCAATTTTTTTTCCATTGCACCACTATTTAGGATAAAACCAACATCATATCTTCTAAGTTTTACACCCGCTAAAAGCATTTCGGGGTAATACATATTTTTTGCGTCCACTATTTCTTGATGAAGTTTTATCGCTTTATTTGAAAGACGTTCCTTTTCTTCCCTATTTTTGATATAAATCATTTGATTATAAAGTTCGCTAAGTTCGTCTTCTTTTTTATATACCAAATTTCTAATTTCTTCCAAACCTTGTTTGGTTCGTTCTTTCCGAATTTTTCTTTCTATGGTTTCTTTAATGCTTTCCATTTACCCTTCCCTTTAGTTAACTTTTTGTGTTTTTG
>CAZMAZ010000316.1:0-1484 GCA_964564255.1 uncultured Clostridium sp.
ATTTTGCGCCGTCAGCCGTAAGTGTTCGCTTTATTTTAAGCGTTCCGTTCTCACAGTCAAAGTCCGTCCACATCAAACCGCACAGCTCACCGCGCCGAAGTCCTGTCGTGATCGCTGTGTAGAACAGGTCGTACCACAGTGGTTCTTGCTTGATGGCTTCCATAAATTTGTCGAGTTGTTCATCGTTCAGAATGTTCATCACCGCACCCGATGCTTTCGGTATTGCCGTGTTCTCGGTCGGGTTCTTTACTATGAGATGCTCTCGCAGAGCGTATTCCATCGCTTCGTGAAAAACCATGTGCACGCTTCTCACGGTTGAGCCCGAAAGACCTTTTTCACCGTCCGCACCTGCTCTGAGCCTACCGTTCTTTTTTAGGACATTATACATCTTTTGAACATCGGCGGTCGTTACCGCATAGATCTGCTTTCCACCGAGGTGAGGCTTGATATAGTCGTTTATGATATGACGATAGCCCTTGAGAGTGCTTGGTCTTAACGTCATCGCCATATACTCGTCAAGCCATTTGTCAAGCCACGCACCAAGCGACATACGGCTATTTTCTGTAAGGTTTACGCCTTTGAAGCTTTCCCTATACAAATTAAGCTTGGAGGTCAGCTCCTTTTGCGTACTTGCGAGTATGGTTTGGTAGATGGGCAGACCGTTTTCCTTGTGTCCTACGACGATTCTGCCTTCCCATCTGCCGTCGGTCGTGCGTTTTCTGACCATTCCGTCACCCGAAGGCCGTCTTTTTGCCATTACACCACCCCTTTCGTTGTTTCTTTCAGTACAACACAATACCACAAGACTTCATATATATCCAGCGTTTTGGCGAAAAATTATCACCGCAGACACATTTACCAATGTAGTCCCTGCGCTTCTCTCTTTTGCCGTATTTCTCGTCTTATCTTTGAATCGACCTCGCCAAGCTTCATCTGTTCGTCTTGCTCGGCAGCATCGTCCTCGAAAATACGGCTTGCATAGTAAAACAGATTCGCTATGCCCATAACGATCTGATAATTGCGGTTGCTGTTATAATGCTTGATGGCTGCCTTGGCATAGCTATCTCCCTCGCTTGCCGCGCTCTCAATATGCTCCTTGAATTTTTCAAAATTATTGAACCGATAAAGATACAAAAGCCCAAGCTGAGTCTGCGCCCAAGTGTTTCGCTCTGCTGCGCCTTCAAGCCAAGTCAGTGCTTCCTGTTCACGTCCTTCATCGAGAAGCATTTTTCCGTAAGCGTACATCGCGGCAGTAAATCCTCGCTCGGCGCTTCGCTTCAGATACTCACGTGAAAGCTCGTGATTTTTATCCTTCAGATATCTGCTGTATTCATATTCTGCCGCATCCATACCTTTCTCCGCCGCCATGCGAAGATATGCATAGGTGTCACTCGACAGCTCTGGGCGTATACTTCCGTTCTTATATAATTTATAAAGCGAATACATGGCGAAGGCATTGTCCATCTCTGCCGCCTGCAAAAACC
>CAZMAZ010000317.1:0-1482 GCA_964564255.1 uncultured Clostridium sp.
CTGCCGTGCTGCGCACGGCAGTGAACGGCGTAGCCGTTCCCTTGCCCGCCCCTAAAACAGACCAAACATTTCACCAGCAGAAAGTGTAAGCATATTCGGTGCATCCTCTTGCGAGCACTTCAAATTTATGATAAAATACGATTGACCACCGATTATCCTAAAAATGTGCAAAAGGAGACGTACAATGACATATATTACACGGGAGCTGGAGCGAAAGTTTTTGAAGCTCAATGATTTTTTCAAGGTGATTCTGGTGACCGGAGCAAGGCAGGTGGGTAAAACCACCATGCTGAAGCATCTGGCAGACCCAGATAGAACCTATGTCACAATGGACAACGCTATGGCCAGGGAACTGGCCAAGACCGACCCCGTGCTGTTCTTTCAGACCTACAAGCCCCCAGTTCTCATTGATGAAGTGCAGAAAGCACCGGAGCTATTTGAACAAATTAAAGTAATTTGTGATGAGCGGGAGGAAACGGGGCTTATCTGGCTGACTGGTTCTCAGCAGTACAGAATGATGGAGCGGGTGCGTGAGACCCTTGCCGGGAGAATTGGCATATTGGAACTGTACAGCCTGTCTGCAAGGGAAAAAGCGGGGCTTGTGTTTGATACGGATTTGGACTTCTCTCTTACAACCTTGCAGGCAAGACAAAAGAAACTGCCCAGGAACGATGTGATACAGGTATTTCAGCACATTTGGGAGGGGGGTATGCCCCAGGTGCAGGGTGTAGACGATGAGCTTCGTCAGGAATACTTTAATTCCTATATCGATACCTATCTCATGCGAGATGTGACAGAGGCAGGAGGGATTACGGATTCTCTGCGCTTCCGCAGATTTCTGGTGGCCTGCGCCTCTCTTGTTTCGGAGCAGGTAAACTTCAAGACTCTGGCAGAATCTGTGGATATTGCACCCAGCACCGCAAAGGCATGGCTAAAGGTGTTGGAGGGGCTTCGGATTATCTATCTGCTGGAACCCTACTCCAACAATGAACTCAAGCGGCTTAGCAAGACGCCCAAATTGTATTTCTGTGATACAGGGCTTTGCGCATATCTGTCCATGTGGGTGACGGCGGATACCCTGCGCAACGGTGCGGCAAGCGGTCATTATTACGAGAACTATGTGGTGATGGAGCTTGTGAAAAACTATGCGTATGCAAGGAGCAAGGTGAATATTACATATTATCGGGATTCCAACGCAAAGGAAATAGATGTCTTTGTAGAGGAAAACAATGTGATTCATCCTCTGGAGATCAAAAAGAGTGCTGCTCCCGACCGACGGGAGGTAAAGAAGTATGGCGTGCTGGACAAGGCTTCCTTGAATCGTGGCAATGGCGGCATCATCTGTATGTGCGAGGAGCCTATTCCTATTGACGGAGAGAATTGCTTTATTCCCAGTAATTTGATTTAAGGACAGGCTTTGTGCCGGGAGGATTTATATATGATCATCTGGATCAGCGGGGCGTACGGAGTGGGGAAGTCCAC
>CAZMAZ010000318.1:0-1464 GCA_964564255.1 uncultured Clostridium sp.
GGGGGGCGAGACACTCCCTTCGGGAGCCGCCCCGCGAAAGAAAAAATCCGGGGGAAAGCCCCCCGGAAAAAATCATTCCACTTCTGCGATTTCGGTCACGACGGCGCTAAACACGGCATCCGCGGTATAGAGGCGGACTTCGTCGCCGATGGTCAAAACGGTCCGTTCATTCACACGGAAGCTGTTTTGCAAGAGCGTTCCCATTTCGGTCAAGACCTCAATACCGACGCAAATGCGGCGATAGGACGCCCCGGACGCATCTTCTCTGATAGACACTTCTCCGACTTCCCCGTCTTTGCCGCTTTGAGCGCTTTCCGCAGAATCCGTTTTCGTATCGGTCTCGGTCTCGGCATCGGCATCCCCGACGAGAAGTTCCCGCGCATCACTTGCAAGCACCCCGACAAGGGTCCCGTCCTCCAAATACACCGCGTCCCCGGCGCACAAATACTCCAGCATGGTAGCGGGCACCTCCACCATCTCCAGCGTCAAAGAGGCACGCTGCTTGCGGTCGGTCCCGAAGGTGCGGTCGTAAAAGAAGCACCGCAACACAATCCCTGCCACCGATACCAGCAAAAGAAGAATTACAAAAATATCCAAAACAACCCGACGGTTGCGCACCCGTTTTCTTGCACGGTCCTGTTCCATACTGCTTCCCTCCTTCAATTCTGTTCGGCGTCAGCCTGCGTGTCTGTCGCGACGGCATCATCCCCCGCCCCGTCAAAGACCGCGGCATCGGACGCGGCACCCTTGCCGCTTTCCATAAGGTCCACCACGGTGCCGGTCCCGACCAGCCGCTGGAAGCGGCACTCCAGGGTCTGCCCGACCGCAATCCGCGTGTCGGCAATGCGATAGCCGTGCGCGGCATGGTAGCGTGCATCCGAACGCACCGTAATCAGTAAATTCACGCCCCCCGCCGTTTCCGCATCGGTCGAACCGGTCGCGTTTGTCTCGGTATCGGGCAGGCGCACAACATGCAAAATCTCGCCAAGCTCCTCTCGGTCGGCGGCACTGCCGTACAGATACATCCGCATGCCGTCGGTCACCACAAGCGACCCGTCCCGATTCAGAACCGTTTCCGCCGGCAAATCCGAAAACAGAACGGTATAGGTCAGCGAAACCGTGCGATAGTGCACCGTATAATAATCAATCAATTTCCATGCGCCGAAGCAAAGTCCGCCCACAAGGCTTACAAGAAGCAGGAAAAGCAGTATATCAATCAACAGCTTTTGCCGTCTCCTTCTGCGCCTGTCCGCCTCATATTCGGGCACTTCCCTGCTCCCGCCGCCTACCGGACGTACCGTCGCGCGTCGCATACCCGCACCCGCGTTTGCCGTATAAAGCCCCGACGCCTTTTCGCTGTCGCTCGCACCGAAGCCGCGTTCCGTGTGCTTCCGATTATTTTGTCCCATCTCACCGGTTCCTCCTAAAAATTTGTTTTTATCAGCCGCTTACCGAAGCGGTAAT
>CAZMAZ010000319.1:0-1459 GCA_964564255.1 uncultured Clostridium sp.
GCCTCTTCCTGGCCGCCCCGGATGCGGAAGGTGAAAATGGAGCCTCCCCCATGGGGGAAATACCGGGTGTAGAGGTCGTGCTGGGGATGCTCCGGCAAAGACGGATGCTCCACTTTCTCCACCATGGGATGGTTTGCAAGGAACTGCACCACCTTTTCTGTATTGGCGGCATGGCGCTCCATCCGCAGGGACAATGTCTCGATGCCCTGAAGCAGCAGGAAGGCGGCGAAGGGAGAAATGGTAGCCCCCATATCCCGCAGCAGCACTGCCCGGACGTAGGTGACGAAAGCCGCTTGCCCCGCCGCCTGGGTGAAGCTGACCCCGTGATAGCTGGGATTGGGCTGGGCAATGGCGGGATATTTCCCGGAAGCAGCCCAGTCAAAATGCCCGCCGTCCACCAGGATGCCTCCCAGCGTGGTGCCGTGGCCTCCCAGAAATTTGGTGGCAGAATGGAGGACGATGTCCGCACCATGTTCAATGGGCCGGACAAAATAGGGCGTGCCGAAGGTGTTGTCCACCACCAGAGGCAGGCCGTGGCTGTGGGCCAGGGCCGCCAGAGCATCGATGTCCGGAATGTCACTGTTGGGATTTCCCAGAGTCTCAATGTAAATGGCCCGGGTATTTTCCTGAATGGCGGCTTCCACTTCCCCCAGGTCATGGATATTCACAAAGGTCGCCGTAATGCCAAAGGCCGGCAGGGTATGGGCCAGCAGGTTGTAGCTACCGCCGTAAATGGTTTTCTGGGCCACAAAATGGCCGCCGTTTTGCCCCAGGGCTTCCAGGGTGTAGGTAATGGCCGCAGCACCGGAGGCCAGAGCCAGGGCCCCTACCCCGCCTTCCAGGGCGGCGACCCGCTTTTCCAGCACTTCCTGGGTGGAATTGGTCAGGCGGCCATAGATGTTGCCGGGGTCTGTCAGGCCGAACCGGCCAGCCGCCTGGTCACAGCTGTCGAAAACGTAAGAAGTGGTGGCATAAATGGGGACGGCCCGGGCGCCGGTAGCGATATCGGCCTTCTCCTGGCCCACATGGAGCTGCATGGTTTCAAAATGATAGTTGGACATGTTGAATTTCCTTTCATCGATTTCAAAGCCTCTCCCAGAGGGAGAGGTGGCACCGCCGCCAGGCGGTGACGGAGAGGGTTGCCTGGTGACTTTCCCGTATGACCCTCTCAGTCAAAAATCAAAGATTTTTGCCAGCTCTCCCAAAGGGAGAGCCAAGGATGTTTGGCTGAAGATGGATAGAATGTCTTCTTGGTCACATTCGGCCAAAGCGGAAATTGGCACGAACCAGCTGTTCCCATTGATTTTTCATGGTCTGCCGCCCTTTCTCTTAATACCTACTTGCTAGGTTGGTATTAAAATAGCACACCGCCCGGGCTCTGTCAACGGTTTTTTTCACCCGGCTGTGGACAAACCCGGGGAAATATGGTATATTGTACCGTAAGATATTATAGCCGAAC
>CAZMAZ010000320.1:0-1443 GCA_964564255.1 uncultured Clostridium sp.
GCTATTACCACGAGCAGCTCAATCAAAGTAAACTGAAAAAATTGTACGGCAATGTTCTTTCCATTCCTGTCTTTTATATTACGCATATTTTCCTCACCGTAATCTCTGGTTATCTTCTTCCAATCATTTTCCCGTCTAAATTAGAATACTTTCATACCTCTTCCCTGATTTCAAGTTATTGCCCCAAATTTCCAACGCCGATAACGACGTTGCCGATAATTTCCATACGTTTGCTCATGCAGCGTTTTCACTGCCGTTTCCCGATCGCGGGGCCGGCGGAGTCGCGGATCACCAGCCTGCCGGGAAGCATCCGCACCTGCGGCTCGGTTTCGCGGGGCCGTTCCAGCCGTTCGAGCAGGAGCCTGCCCGCCTCGACGCCCATCTCTTTGCATGGAATCTCCACGCAGGTGGCGGGGGGCGCGGCGAACCGGGCCAGCGGCGGATTGTTGAACGTGAGCACGCTCACATCCCGCGGAATATGCAGATTCCGGGCGTGGAGGTAGTGGCAGATCTCCATGTACATCCCGAACGAATAAGCGACGTATGCGGTGAATCCGCGCTCCACCCCCTCCGCGACCGCGTCCTCCACCGTCACGGTGCAGTCCTTCGCGCTCTCCAGCACCGGCAGTCCATAGGCAAGACAGAACTCAAAGTAGGAGGCGGCGCGGCAGATCACGCTGTAATGCTGCTCCGCGAAGCCGATCGGAATCAGCTTCGGATCCCGGTAGGGATTCACATAGCCGATTCTGCGGTGCCCGAGTTCGTACAGGTACTTCATCGCGCACTCCATATTGCCGGCGTCGTCCGCCTGCACCGCGCTGCCGTTCGGCCCGGCGACGCCGTTCAGCACCACGTAGGGCAGGCCGCTTTCGTCCAGCTCGCAGACCAGTTCGCCGCGGCGGACATCCACGGCGACCGCTCCCGCGACTTTCCACTGCGGCAGGCCGTAGGTGGCGCGCTGTTCCAGCGGCCGGACCAAGTAATGAAAGCTGAACCCCTTTTCAAACAGGCTGTTGTTCATCGCATCCACGCCCGTGTTGATGTCGGCTTCGAGCGCGGCCTCCAGATAACTCGGCAGGAAGATCGCGATCTGCTGGTTGTCCTTCTTGCGCATGGACTGGTACATCGGATTCGGCTTGTAGTCGCGCTCCGCGACCCGATCCAGAATCCGCTTGCGCAGTTCCGGCTTCACAGTGAAGTTCTTCTGGCAGCCGTTCAAGACCCGGCTCACCGTCGAGGGCGACACGCCGAGCTCCGCGGCGATTTCTTTTAAAGTCATGGTCCGGATTCCCGTTTTTTACATTTCTAGAAAACTGTTTGCTATATTTATTATGAATCATTTTCCATCAAATGTCAAGTAGGAATCGGAGATTTTAATCAAAAATAAACAAGCCTCCCTCCCTGAATCACGCAAACTGTTTTCTAAAGGTGTGTCAGGAGGGA
>CAZMAZ010000321.1:0-1428 GCA_964564255.1 uncultured Clostridium sp.
ATAAGCTGCTGACCGGCCGCCGGGCGGATTTTGCGCATTTGCGGCAATTTGGGGGAATGTCCGGTTTCCCCAAGCCCTCGGAGAGTCAGACCGATGCCTTTGTGGCTGGTCATGCCTCTTCCTCCGTCTCCATTGCCCTGGGCATGGCCCGGGCCCGGACGCTGCTGGGGCAGGATTACCAGGTGCTTGCCCTCATTGGCGACGGTGCCTGCACCGGCGGCATGGCCTACGAGGGCCTGAACGATGCCGCCGTCAGCGGGGAACCCATGGTGGTCATCCTCAATGACAATGAAATGTCCATCGGTAAGAATGTGGGGGGGCTGTCCCGCCATCTGTCCCGGGTGCGTTCCAGCCACAGCTATCTCCATGCCAAGAAAGTTTACCGCCAGGTGATGAAAAAGCTGCCTGGGGGCGATGCCGTGTACCAGTTCAGCAGTCGGCTGAAAAATCGACTGAAGCATTTCCTGATGCCCTCCACCATGTTTGAAAATATGGGCTTTACCTACCTGGGGCCGGTGGACGGCCAGGATCTTCCCGGCTTGATCTCCGTGCTCCGCTCTGCCCGGGATCTGAAAGCGCCGGTAGTCGTCCATGTGGTGACCAAGAAGGGTTGCGGCTATTCCTATGCAGAAAATGATCCGGCAAAATTCCATGGTATCGGAAAATTTGACCCCCAGACCGGAAAAAAGCTGGCCGCAAAAACCAAGACTTACTCCGATTCCTTCGGAGAAACCATGTGCGCCCTGGCCCAGGAGGACCCCCGGGTCTGCGCCATTACCGCCGCCATGCCCGGCGGCACCGGACTGCTGGAATTCCAGCGCCGGTTCCCCAAACGCACCTTTGACGTGGGCATTGCAGAAGAGCACGCCGTTTCCATGGCGGCAGGCCTGGCCAAGCAGGGGATGACCCCGGTGGTGGCCCTGTATTCCACCTTCTTGCAGCGCAGCTATGACCAGATCTTGCAGGACATTGCCATGCTGAAACTCCATGTTGTTCTGGCCATTGACCGGGCCGGACTGGTGGGCGACGACGGCCCCACCCATCATGGCGTGTTCGATGTGGGATTTTTGCGCCAGGTGCCCGGGATGTTGCTGCTGACCCCTGCTTCTCTGGAAGAGCAGCAGGCGATGCTTGCCTGGGCCGTGAAAGAGTATGACGGCCCTGTGGCCATTCGCTATCCCCGGGGCGGCCAGGGAAGTGATACCGGCTCCTGCTGGCAGGGGATGGAAGGCCCCTTGGTGCAGACCCATAGCCAGGGCGCCGATGTGACCCTGGTGACCTACGGCTCCATGCTTGACAATGTGCTGGGAGCTGCTGAGATTTTGGAGCAGCAGGGGATCCGTGCCACTGTTTTGCGGCTGCTGTGCGTTTCCCATTTGCCGGTGGAAGAGATCGTCCATGCCATGGCACCGGGGAAGCCCCTGATCG
>CAZMAZ010000322.1:0-1411 GCA_964564255.1 uncultured Clostridium sp.
ACTTTTACGGCTCTACAGCCGAGAAAATGACCTTACGAAATCATTCCCACTCGATAGTGCCGCAGGGCTTGGGAGTTAGGTCGTACACAACGCGGTTAACGCCGGGGACTTCCTTCAAAATCCTGTCGGTTATGCGACCGAGAAGCTGCCAATCGATCTGCTCAACCGTTGCGGTCATCGCATCCACCGTGTTGACGGCGCGAATGATTACGGGATATTCGTAGCAACGCTTACCGTCCTTAACGCCGACGGAACGGAAATCCGGCACAGCGGTAAAGTACTGCCATACCTTGCCTGCAAGTCCCGCCTTTTCAAACTCGTCTCTCAGCACGGCGTCGGACTCTCTCACGCACTCAAGCCTGTCGCGCGTTATTGCGCCGAGGCAACGAACACCGAGGCCCGGTCCGGGGAACGGCTGACGGTAAACCATACCGTCCGGTAAGCCGAGTGCCTTGCCGACAACGCGAACCTCATCCTTAAAGAGAAGCTTTAACGGCTCAATCAGCTCAAACTGCAAATCATCCGGCAGACCGCCGACATTGTGATGCGCCTTGACACCGTCGCTTTCCAAAATATCGGGATAAATAGTACCCTGTGCCAAAAACTCTATGCCGGAAAGCTTTCTCGCTTCCTCCTCGAAAACGCGAATGAACTCCGCGCCGATGATTTTGCGCTTCTTTTCCGGTTCGGAAACACCGCTCAGCTTATCAAGAAAACGGTCAACCGCATCAACATAAACCAAGTTAGCGCCCATATTGTCACGGAACACGCTTACAACCTGCTCCGGCTCACCCTTGCGAAGCAAGCCGTGGTTAACGTGAACGCAAACCAAATTGCTGCCTATAGCCTTTATAAGCAAAGCCGCAACGACGGAAGAATCAACTCCGCCGGAGAGTGCCAAAAGCACCTTTTTGTTACCCACGGTAGCCTTAATATTTTCAACCTGCTCATTAATAAACGCTTCGGCAAGTGCCGCTGTCGTGATACGCTGCATGGTATCGGGACGGATATTACCCTCCATAATTCATACCTCCAAACCGTTAATCGGTAAAGTTATCAAAATAGCCCTGAACGTAAACAACGGGCGTACCCTTATCGCCTGAGCCGCTTGTCAAATCGCACAGCGAACCGATAAGGTCGGTAAGCTGACGAGGTGTTGTCCCCTGTGAAGCCATATTGCCCACAAGATTTGACTGCTTAGCCTTTATGCTGGCGGATATAGCCTCTTTGAGCGCATCGCCGGAAAGCTCTTTATAATCGTTATCGGCAAGATATTTAAGCTTAAGCTCGTTAGGCGTACCCACAAGCCCGCTTGTATATGCCGGAGAAACAACGGGGTCTGCCAGCTCCCAAATCTTGCCCTGCGGGTCTTTGAAAGCGCCGTCGCCGTAAACCATAACCTCAACGTGCT
>CAZMAZ010000323.1:0-1409 GCA_964564255.1 uncultured Clostridium sp.
TAATGAAACAGGATGGTATTATTTAAATAGTAGATATTATAATCCAGTTACTAATAGATTTGTTACGATGGATGAAGTTGAATATTTAGGGTCAAGTGAAAGCGTATTAAACTTAAATTTGTATTCTTATTGTGAGAATAATCCAATTATTAGAGTTGATACAGAAGGTGAAACTTGGTGGATAATAATTCCAATTGTGATGGGTGTAGCAACTTTGACAGGTTGTTGTGGTAAAAACTATTCAACATATTATGGAGCGGCTAGTAAATATATTGCGTCTAGTTCAAAAAATTATAATTGTTATGCCCATGCATTGGGATTAAAAAAGTGGACTCATGTTGGATTAGGAAAAGTTACATATTCATCATTTACTGTTAAAGAAATAGCCAATCAAGTTATTAAAGATTTAAAATTTATGGGGCGAAAAGGACGCATAATTGATAATTGGAATAGCCAAATCAAAGCTAATGAATATCGAATAGCAGTTAGAGTTACATTGGCTAACATGGCACAACGTATTGGTCAATATGACTATCACTTTATGGTACAACATAATAATGGAAGGTGGTCTCATAAACCTGGTCAAGCTGCTACTATATTATTAAAGGAAGGAGTAAACCCAAGTTCAAAGGGTGTTTGGTCATATTATTATAATAGTAATATAATTTATATGGCTATAACAAAGTAATTATTGATGAAAAGTTTAAAATTTATACTTATAATTTTAATGGTGGTATTTATGATGGGATGCAATAGAAAAAAAGAAATAGAAATTTATGATAAAAAAATGCCGATATATAACATAAATAAAGAATTATCGATATTAGAACTTGATGAAATATACCAAATTTATGAGTTTGGTTTTGGAAGAACTAAATTATTTGATTATTTAAAGAAAAAAAATATTTGTAATTATCGTATGATAAGTGATGATAAGACGTTTTATTATACATGCCTTCAAGTAAAGGATACCGGATTCTTATATATCTTTTTAGAATACAATGAATCTGAATATAGTGTTTCACATTTAGTATTAAAAGATGATAATTCAATTTATACCAAGGAAGATTTTGAAAAACTTATAATACAAGCTGGTACTATAAATGATGTTATGAAAATTGACAAAAATACTGAATATAATACTTTGTACACTAATTATGCTGGAACGATAACGACGCATTTTTTATCAGATGGCACAATTCTACGATTATATTACTCCAAAGATTCTTTAAGTAAGATTGAGCATATTAAATATGAAAAAAAAGAAAATACTATTGAATATATACAAAGTATTAATGATATTGATTGGGTTTAAACATATAATTTATTTGAATTAATAAAAAGTGATTAGGATTAAATTATAATAAACTAAAATATATAAATGTTAATTATACGTAGGATATAAAAAA
>CAZMAZ010000324.1:0-1404 GCA_964564255.1 uncultured Clostridium sp.
TTTTAAATAAGGTCGGCTTTTCCATGGAAAAGGGCGAGGTGCTTACGGTTATCGGGTCGTCGGGCAGCGGCAAAACCACGCTTTTGCGCTGTCTTAACGGACTCGAAACGGCAGACAGCGGAAGCGTATGGGTTAACGGCAAATGCTGCCTTAACGCCGACGGCGAAAAGAAGGGCGCTCCCGCCGCGGCGGTCGGCGCAAGCTTTGGGCTGGTGTTTCAAAGCTTTAACCTCTTTCCGCAGTACACCGTTATGCAAAACCTGTGCCTTGCGCCGAAGCTACGCGCAAAGGAAAGACTGCGCGGCGGCGGGCGTGAAGCGCTGAAAGCGGAATATGCCGAGATAGAGGAGAGGGCGGCGGAGCTGCTTGCCTCGATGGGGCTTGCGGACAAAAGCGCGTTCTATCCGTGCAGGCTTTCCGGCGGTCAGCAGCAGCGTGTTTCGATTGCCCGTGCGATGATGATGAAGCCGGACATTTTGTTTTTCGACGAGCCGACAAGCGCCCTCGACCCCGAAATAACGGGCGAGGTGCTCAAGGTTATCAAGGGGCTTGCCGCGCAAAAGATTACGATGGTGATAATCACGCACGAAATGGCTTTTGCCAAAGAGGTGTCCGACAGGATAGTGTTTATGGATAAGGGCGTTGTCGCCGCAAGCGGCACACCGAACGAGATTTTTTCAAGCGACAATAAAAGACTGCAAGCGTTCTTGGCGAACTATTCGTAATCCTTTATGTAAACAAGGAGTGTCGACAAAGGCACAGAACACGAAAAAATAAACAGCAAAATACAGAAGTGAAGAAATCGGGAAGAAAAACATCCCGATTTCTTTGCAATATACCTAATTTTTTCGTTCGTGACGAACCTCGGCTTGCAGTACCTTTGTACAGCTATCGCCTCGGTTCGTCCCGTCTGCACTCTTTCTCGACACTCTGCAAACCGATGCCAAGGTTTGTCAACAGCCTCAGGAGTGCGGTAAGCTATAAAGCTTACCGCACTCCTTCTGTTCTTACTTATAGGGGGGCGGATTTAATTTTGGCCCACGGACGTGGATATCCGCTCGGCGTGTGGGCAACTTTTTTTATATGTACAAGGCAATGCGCGTCCCCTTTTTGCGGGACAGGCGCGGCGATGATATCGACAAGCTCTCCGCCGAGCGGGCGTATGGCGGTTGCGGCCTCCGCCGCTTCCTCCGCGCCGGCAGAGCCTTTCATTGCGATAAAGCTGCCGCCCACCTTAACGTAGGGCAAGCAAAGCTCACACAAAGCGTTAAGCCTTGTTACCCCGCGTGATACGGCTATATCAAAGCCCTCTCCGTTATCGGCGGCAAGCTCTTCCGCTCTGCCGCAAAGCGTTGTGATGTTTGACATACCCGCGGCAACGGCCGTTTCCGCTACAAAGCGCAG
>CAZMAZ010000325.1:0-1404 GCA_964564255.1 uncultured Clostridium sp.
AGGCGTGCTGTTTTATGCAGCACGCCTGTGTTTTGGGGTTCTACAAGAAATGTTGGGGTCAACCCACCTGGTTTTCAAAGGCGGTGACTTCGCTGGCGGCTTCCATGGAGAAGTAATACTGAAGGATATCCTCCGCCACGGGTGCCAGCCAGCTTCCGTGGGCTACTTTTTCTCCGTAGAGGGCAACGGCGATCTCCGGATCTTCCATGGGAGCGAAACACACGAATGCGCCGTGGTCAGAGCCGCCGGAGGAGTGCTCGGCGGTGCCGGTTTTGGCGCAGACGGCAATGTCCCAGTGATCCAGATCCTGCGCACCGCCAAAATAGGTACGGGCGGTGCCCTGGCCGCCGGTGATCACCTGGCGCATACCCTGGAAATAGGTATTGACGGTGGTGGATTGCAGTTCCAGCTTGTTGGCGATCTTGGGGCTGTTTTCATAGATCAGCGTGTCGTAGTCCGAGGAAACCACCCGGTTGAGGAAGGTAGCCTTCATTCGGGTGCCCTTGTTGGCCAGAGTGCTGACGTATACGCACAGCTGCATGGGGGTGTAACGGTTTTCGGACTGGCCGATGGCGGACAGGATACGGTCGCCGACGGTATAGCTGGCATCTGCGCCGACGCCGTAGGTGGCTTTCTTGCTGTCGGGGGTAGATGTCCAGCCGATCTTCTCGGTCAGCTCAATGCCCGTCTCCACGCCCAGACCCAATGCCTGGGCAGTCTCGCTGATGTATTCCCAACTCAGGCGGTCGCCCAGTTCATAGAAGAAGTAGTTACAGGACACTTCCAGTGCCTTCTGGGCATCGATGTCGCCGTGGGTAACGCCGGGGTTACTTGTCCAGATCAGGCAGGTGGGGGAGAAGCCGGAGTACTTGGTGAACACGCCCTGGTCTTTGATGATCTCGCCGGGCAGATACAGATAGCGTCCAAAGTATTCGCTGGCAGAGTTGGTGGAGCGGTTTTCCATGGCGGCGATCAGGGTGGTCATCTTAAAAGTGGAACCGGGAGCGTAGTAAGCGCCGAAGGCACGGTTGAAGAAGGGTTTCAGGGGGTCTTCTTCGATCTCTTTCCACTTGGCGTTCATGTTGGCCAGATCATAGCTGGGATAGCTGGCGCAGGCCAGCACCTCGCCGGTCTTGACATTCATGACAATGACCGCCGCACCCTCGGCATCCAGGCCGTCACCGGCGGTGGAGGTGTTCTGCTCCGGGTCGGTGATGCTCTTCATGACCTTTTCCAGAGCATCCTCAGCCGCCTGTTGCAGGCCGATGTCAATGGTGGTCTCCACGTTGTTACCGGCAATGGGGGTATACACATCGCCGGTCTTCTGATCGATCCGGTAGTACTGCTCAATGATGGTACCGTCCTTGGAAACCACGTCCACTCGCTGGCCGTCGATGCCGTGAA
>CAZMAZ010000326.1:0-1402 GCA_964564255.1 uncultured Clostridium sp.
GTTCTTCTCATACGGATGGATCTCCGAGAGTTTCATGTTGATGATTTGCATCTTTTTTTCCTTTCTGTAGGTTATTTACAGTTTAAGTCCTTTAAAACTTTATTTTTTTGTAGAATAAACTCTTTTTTTTCTTGATATATACTTGATTTTTTCTAAAGACATGTTATTTTAGGAATCAAATCCAAAAAAACGCAAGTTAAAATGGAGTTTATCGACATATGGCTTATATTGCTCGCTATTTGGAATCTGACATCAAAGCACGTCTTTTTTCCGGCAAGGCGATAATCGTGTATGGCCCGCGGCAGTGTGGAAAAACAACCATGCTGCGGCACATCACCGAAGAATGGTCGAATGATGTCCTCTGGCTGAATGGAGACAGCCCGGATACTCGAGATGAACTTGAACGAGTAACCGTCACTCGTTGGAAGCTGATTCTCGGCAAGAAAAAAATTCTTGTCCTGGATGAAGCGCAACGAATTTCAAATGTCGGACTTGCATTGAAACTGCTTATTGATGAATTGTCTGAAGTTCAAGTAATTGCATCAGGATCATCTTCTTTTGAGCTGGCTGACAAAACATCAGAGCCATTGACAGGCAGAAAATTTGAATATCGCCTTTTGCCATTTTCTTTTCATGAGTTGATTGAACATGATGGTCTCTTGAAAGAAAAGCAGGCCCTTGAGCAAAGACTCCTTTATGGAGCTTATCCGGACATCGTAACTCATCCGGAAGATTCGGAACGGCTGTTGAGTGAATTGGTCAACAGCTATCTTTTTAAGGATATCTATGCGTTGGAAGGGCTGAAAAGAACAAAGATTCTCGACAATCTAGTCAAAGCTCTTGCCATGCAAATAGGTTCTGAAGTCAGCCTGAACGAACTTTCCGGGTTAACCGGTACTGATAGAAAAACAGTTGAAAACTACATTGACCTTCTGGAAAAAAACTATGTTGTTTTTTCTCTTCCGGCTTTCAGCGGAAACATGCGCAACGAAATTAAAAAAGGCAGAAAAATTTATTTTTACGACCTTGGTGTCCGCAATGCAGTTATGGGAAACTTTTGCAGAATAGATTCCCGAACAGACAAAGGCGGAATGTGGGAAAACTATTTGATCCTGGAGCGACTTAAAAACACGTTGAATCAGCCATTTCAACCTCAACGTTTTTTCTGGCGCACCGCCGCACCTCAGAGCAAGGAAATTGATTATCTGGAGAAAACTTCCGATACGCTGAGGGCGTGGGAAATCAAAATGAATCCTACATCAAAAGCCAAAATTCCATTGTCATTCCGCAATGCTTATCCTGACGCAATAAGTGAAATTCTAACCCCGGAAAACTACGACACGTTTTTGCTACCGGACTGATGCCCGACACAGCCCCGCTGTCGCGTTCTATAATGCCCCGC
>CAZMAZ010000327.1:0-1395 GCA_964564255.1 uncultured Clostridium sp.
AACGCCCCGGTCCCGGGCGATCTGGGGAATGGTCTGCTCCTGAAAATAATAGGCGATGATGGCTTCCCGCTGCAGCGGCGTCAGCTCCTCCCGGATCACCATGCGCAGCCGCTCGAGCTGGACTTGCCGGCCCAGGGACCGCCCCGTGAAAAAATCACAGCGTGTATTTTTCATTGCGGTGGTACCCCCTGTCGTAATAGTGGGCCGTCAGCTCCGACAGTTCGTTCATCTGCGTCAGCATGGGTGTCAACTCTGCAATGCGCCGCTTCAGATGCCAGATCTCTTCCGGGTCCTCCGTTTGGGCCAGAGCGATGCGCAGCTCCCGCAGCCGGGCACGCAGCGGCACTGCGGCTGCTTCATAGCACAAACTCAGTTCCGCCAGCGTCATAAGCCGTCCCTCTCGCAGCGGATGCAGCTTCGGCTGGGGTCATACACGGCCCCGCCGCAGCGGGGGCAGAACCCGGCCGGGATCTGATCCTGGGGGTCTATGTAGAGTGTTCCCTGGATATAGTCGTTCATAATGTCCTCCTTTGTCGAATGAGCCCCGGAATCTTCGGGGTGTCTTCCAGCTATTTCCACGAAAAAGTATACTACACGAACTGTGTGATGTCCGTCGAAACGTGTAGGAGCCAGAATTCTTCTGATTTTTCGGCAGTGGCGTGCTATGCTGTGGGCAGAAACGAAAAACGAGGTGAGCAAATTGTTAGGTCCACGGATCGCAGCGCTGCGCAGGCAGGCCGGGCTGAACCAGCAGCAGCTGGCATCACGCCTGGGCGTCAGCGCCAGTGCCATTGGAATGTATGAGCAGGGCCGCCGGGAGCCGTCGGCCCAGACCCTGATCGCCATGGCGGAGGTCTTCGGCGTCAGCACGGATTTTCTGCTGACGGGCCGAAGCCGGACAGCACCGGAAGAAGATGCTCTGTGCAGGCTGATCCTGGAGCAGGTCACGTCTGCCGACCGGCGGCTGGACGCAAGAGCGGACAGGCCTTTTTCCCGCCAGGAGCTGGCCGTGCTGATGGCGGCGATGCTGATGGAATGAAGTGGATGCTCCTTCTTGACGAATGCGGCTGTTTTCGTGTATGATAGCCAAAAAGGAGGGGTTCGGATGGAGGATCTGCAATTTATGGACGAGGCGCTGTCCCTTGCCCGGGAAGCGGCCCGGGATGGGGAAGTTCCGGTGGGGTGCGTCATCGTCTGCCGGGGAAAGATCGTGGGCCGGGGCCGGAATCGCCGGGAGACGGGGAAAACCGCTCTGGGCCATGCGGAGATCGAGGCCATTGCCCAGGCCTGCGAAACCCTGGGCGGATGGCGGCTGTGGGAATGCACGCTGTATGTGACGCTGGAGCCGTGCCCCATGTGCGCCGGGGCCATTGTCAACGCCCGGATCCCCTGGGT
>CAZMAZ010000328.1:0-1387 GCA_964564255.1 uncultured Clostridium sp.
TCAGACTGTCGACAAAGCAGATTTTCTAAGCGAGAGAAAGTCTGCTTTTTTCTTTTTTAGAATTTAAATAAAGAAATTTCAATAAAATATTTAAACAAAGGGGTAAAAAGTCGGTAAATCCTTGCCTTTTATCAAGTATTTTTGCCAACTTTTTAAGATTTAGACACGCAAAAGTAAGCCCGACCTTCATTTCCATTTTAGCCTTGCCTACCATTTGCGTATATCTGAAACCGTTATGCTCTTTGGCTGTGCCGAAAAGCCTTTCTATGGTTTCCTTTCTTTTTTGGTAAAGTTCTTTATTGCCTCTTGTGTACCTAATATCTTCACATATTTCAAGATAATCATCCCAAATATGTTGCGTAACAACTTTTGTATAGCTTTTGCTTTCGGTACATTGAGACAAATAAGGACATTTTTCACAGTCCTGTGGACAACTCTTGTATTCTCGGTAACCTTCTCGGTTTGTTGTTGAGTATTTCAGTATTTTGTTATTCGGGCATATATAGCAGTCAAAATATTCATCATATACATACTCATATTTCTTGAAAAATCCGTCTTTTGTTTGCGGTCTTTTGTATGGAAACAACGGTTTAATACCGTCATCTATTAAAAGCTTTGCTATTGCCGGTGTTTTATAGCCTGCATCCGCTATTATTGTTTCTGTTTCCGGATTTTTAATTCTGTCATAAAGTCCTTTAAAGGTTCTGCTGTCGTGAAGATTTCCTCTGTTTACAGTATATCCCAATATCCACCCGTGCTTGTCACAGGCTGTTTCTATTGAATATGCGAATACCTGTTTATGCTCACCTTTATGAAACCAACCGCTTTCGGGATCACTTGTACTACACTTTTCTTCCTTAAAACTTCCTCCCGTTGAAGAACTGTTATTATTGTCATCTTCATCTTCTTTTCTCTTAAGAGGCTTTTTACCATGCTTGAAACGGTCGTAATTTATTTCTTTTTCCAATTGTTCTTCATAAAACAGTGCTTCTTGCTTTACAATTTCTGTTGTAACCTTTTTGTTGTTGGCACACGCTTTAACATGGGTTGCATCCACAAATACTTCTTTGGGATTTACCAAGCCGTGCTTTATACATTCTTCGAGTATTCGAGAAAATATCTGCTCAAATATATCCGTATCTTTAAATCGGCGTACATAATTCTTACTAAAGGTTGAAAAATGGGGGACTTTATCTGTAAGATCCAATCCCAAAAACCAACGGTATGCTATATTTACTTCTATTTCCTTTATTGTTTGTCTCATACTTTTTATGCCGTACAGATACTGTATTATCGGTATTTTTATGAGGGTAACGGGATTTATACTCGGTCTGCCGTTATCTAAGCAATATTTATCCTCTACCAATTCATAGATAAAACTCCAATC
>CAZMAZ010000329.1:0-1382 GCA_964564255.1 uncultured Clostridium sp.
GGAACAAATTATACTCCCATTATTAGCAACTATAACTCCAACAAAAATATCATTATTGTTATTGGCAACTCTAATTGTTTCTTTCATTAATTCTAATTGCTTATTTTCCATATCTAACGCCTTTTTAATATATAATATCACTAAACTTAGTTTTAACTAAATCTAATTCAATTGCCTTCCATAAAAATGTTGAAACAATTGTTTCATAACCAACCCATTTTTCAAAATACATTTTTACTTCTTTTTGATTTGGTAAGTCTGTTAAATTATACATCCATTTTATGGTTCTTTTTATTGTACCATCAGTTTGTGATAAAACATTCTCTCGTCCTAAAGAAAATATAAGATACATTTCTGCTGTCCATCTTCCAATACCTTTGATTTTTGTTAAATCTTCTATAATTTGTTCATTAGTATATAATTTATAATTATTGAACTTTAAATTACCATTCACAATTTCAAAGGCTATTCTTTTTATAGTATCAACTTTTCTTTCAGATAATCCAATTGATTTTATTTCACTATTGTTGATATTTAAAATTTTATTTGGTGTGATAGGTTTAAATTTTAATTTAAACCTATTCCAAATTTTTTCTCTAGCTTTATCACTTATTTGTTGTCCAATTATATATTTAATAATACAACTAAAGCCATCAGGTTCAATTATTAATTCTGAAAATCGAATACATTTGATTAATCGATTTAAGTGTGTATCAGTTGATAATAAGGCTTTAACTTTTTGATCGTTAATATCATACTTAACTATTTTCATAATAACTTTTACACAATTACTTTAATTGCTCGATAATATTACTTTCTAATATCCTTTTTAAAATGTGCCATGATACAACTTTCTCGGTTAATCCATTATAATTATTATTTATTCTATCAATTACTTCATTACAAGGAAAATACTTTATATCTTCCACTTCATCACTTTTTAACGTTAACTGATTAATATCTATTTTTTTTAAAATTAAATAGCATTCATCATAATGATTATTTATATATCCATTTTTGTTATATTTAGATGTAGTACCAACTATATACTTGATGTCATTATCTGTAATCTCTATTCCTAATTCTTCTTTGCATTCACGGATTAATGCTTGTCTACCGAATTCACCAGCATTTACATGTCCCCCAATAGTAACATCCCATTTATTTGGCCATAATTTTTTGCACTTACTTCTTTTCTGAAGTAATATATTAAAATCATTATCAATAATAAAAGCATACACCGCTCGATGCCAATAACCACTTTTATGGCATTCATCAATACTAGCAACTTTACCAGTAAATTGTCCTAATTCATTTAAAACATCACAAAATTCATTCATTTTTAATAAGCCTCCTTTGAAACATAATTATATTATAACATA
>CAZMAZ010000330.1:0-1368 GCA_964564255.1 uncultured Clostridium sp.
CGTGCCCTACATCCTGCCGACCGCTGTGGGGTAGGGGTCCCCACTACAATTTTAAGAGGGAATATTCCATCGCAATAGCCGAACAATTCGTATAAAAAACCTTCCAAAAAGTTTTCGCCCGGCCTTTTGTCAAAAAGGCAGTTTTTCAAAAAGGCGGCGGGGTGCGGGGCGGCGCCCCGCGAAAAATCCGGCGGCGCGGGGTTCGGGGGCGCGGAGCCCCCGAAAACAAAAAGCCGAAAAAGAAAAAAATGTCAAATAGTGGCGGAAAGAGGGGGAAGCGCATAGAATGGTAAGGAAAGCACGCTGCCGGCGTTACTGTTTTGACGGCAGTGTTGCTTGCGAAAGGTGGAAAAGGAGGAATGATCATGCCTGAAAACAGAGTGCCATGTGCGGCGGGAGGCGGCAGAGAGACCGTCTGCATTGAGACCAACCGCATTTTTGATTCCTGCCGAGATCGCGATTGCTTTGAGAACACGCGCGTATTTTTGGGCGGACTTGGCAGAGAGATCATTGCGCATACCGGGAACGTGCGGGTCAAGCGCGCCGGTATTGCATGGACGAATATCACAGCGGAGCCGGTACAGTTCAATCATGGATTTTACGCGGTAGATATTCGCTATTATGTCCGATTGGTATGCGAAGCGTGCGTAGGACCGGGAAGAGCACAGGAATTTGACGGAATTGCCGTTTTGGACAAACGCGTCATTTTGTACGGCGGAGAAAGTCACGTCAATGTTTTCCGTTCTTCCGGGGACGGCGGATTTTGCAGTATTCCCGAGCCCTGCTGTTCGGAAAGAACCTCACCCGAGGTGGTAGTGGAGGTTGTCGACCCGATTGTTTTGGACGTCAAGGTGGTAGAGCCGAAGCAAATATGCTGCTGCCCGTGCTGTGCCTGCGACATTCCGGATGCCGTTTTGACCCGTGTGGACGGCAGTATTGTCGACGACGAGGAGGACGGAAGCAGACATTTGGCGGTTTCCTTCGGTCTCTTTTCGGTGATTCGCATTGTCCGTCCCGCACAGTATATGATCAGCGCGTCCGAATATGCGGTGCCGGATAAGGAATGCGTGCAACCGGATTCCGAGGATCCGTGCGGCGCCTTCCGTGCCATGCCGTTCCCGTCCAACGCGTTTTCTCCGCGCGTGGGCGGCGAAATACGCGGCGGCGATCGCCCGCGTTGCGGATGCTGAGTGCGACCGCCCGCAATTGAACCCGACATAAGGGCACCTCTAAAAATTCATCGCACGCAGATTCGGCGAGATCTTTTCCGTCATTTGTCGCAAAACTCCTCGGCAGTAGCGCTGCTACAGCCTTCGTCCTTTTGCCTAAACTGACAAAAAATCTCTCTGCCGCCCAGCGCGCGCTGCA
>CAZMAZ010000331.1:0-1363 GCA_964564255.1 uncultured Clostridium sp.
TTATGCTATTACTATACATAAAACATTCCTTAAATCTATAACTATTAACTTTCGGAATTTAAAACCGAACCGTTTAATTATAATAAAATTATTAAATTTTGTCAAATTGACTAATATTAAAATCTTTTTTTGATTAATACGATTTAATTTCTGCGTTAATTATCGCGTTTCTAATGTTTTTATAAAAATCGTATATTGCATTTTTATAATTTTGATTTTTAATTTCTTTATTTTCTAGTTCGAGCAAAGCGGATAAACCCTCGCATATAATATCTCCAGTATTAATCGAAGTATTGTCAATATTTCCCGTAATATTCTTTCTTTTAATTACTATATAATCGTTATAATAAGGTTCTATATAATAAAGAAATTTTTTGTCTACCGCAATAAAAAAATTATCATTATAAATATATTTCGTATTATTGTCTACAAATTGACGACAATCTACAGTATTTCCGTAAATATCGGTAATTGTAGTTTCGGTAATTTCGTTTTGAGTATTATTTGAATTTCCAGACTTTTGAGCCCAAGAAAACAAATGATAACCTACGAAAGCGACTACTATTATAGTAATTAACGACATTCCACCCACTAAAAAATCTATAAAAGCCATAATCGTTATAAATATTAACAAAAAAATCGTTATAATCGCATATTTTATTATGGAAGCCATTTTCGTTTTACCCTAATTTAAAGTATATTAAAAATATTAGGTTTGTCAAATTTGTAAAACGATTTAAATAAATTCAATAATTACGATAAATAAAATTATTAATTACAGTTAAAATATTTAAAATATTAAATACAAAAAGTAAAAGTATTTCCCGAAACTATTAATACGCCGAGATTAAACAATGTATTTTTAGGAGGCATATTGTCTTCAAGAATAATAAATACGGGAGCTATTAATTAATTTTGATTATTTAACTGCAATGTAAATTTAGGCATTTAAAAAACTTCCTATATATCCCAAATTTACAGGCATCTCGTTTACTTTTTGAATCGAATAAAGCCCATCTTCAAATCTTATTTTTGCATATTTTATAGCATCGTCCATAGTGTCAAAATAATCTATAATTTCGGAATTTTTTAATAAAACATATTTGTTATTATATAAATTAACGATATTAGGAAGCTCTTTCAAAAAGAATTCATAATTTTTATCGATTTCTTTTTGAACTTCTTCCAATGTCGGCTCATTCATAAAAAATTCTCCTTGATTTATAAATGTCTATATTTGCATATATCATGATTTTATCAAATATAATTAAAATTTATAAGTCGGTCAAATAATCGATAGTTTCTTCTTGCAATAAAATCGTCTTCTCGATAATCGCTATAATTTTAATCAAATGTTTAATAT
>CAZMAZ010000332.1:0-1354 GCA_964564255.1 uncultured Clostridium sp.
CAATTTTTTCTGGACAAAACCCACTTTTTTCACATTTATATAGCATTTTAAAAATTTGATAATACAAGCATATCATTCTACCTTCACCGATAGGCGTATCGGGAGATGATAATACAAAAACGCGGCGGGAGCTTCCTCCCGCCGCAAACTGTTTATCTCTGATTACATAAGGCTTTTGTAAAGCGCCTCAATATCCTCAACGCTTGTTTCCTTTGGGTTGCCCGGGCGGCAAGCGTCGTTATACGCATCGACGGCCATACTGTGTATGTCCTCCTCTTTTGCAACGCCTTTAAGTGAACAGCAAATGCCCACATCCTCCGCAAGCTTTGCAACGGCATCGATAGCGGCCTTGCGATACTCCTCAACGGACATATCGTCAACACCCTTAACGCCCATAGCCCGTGCTATCTCGCGGTACTTTTCGCCCGTTGCCTCGGCATTGTATGCCATAACCGTCGGCAAAAGGGTTGCGCACGCCTTGCCGTGCGGCATATCGTAGTACGCGGAAAGCGTGTGTGCCATAGAATGGTCAACGCCGAGCCCTACGTTGGAAAAGCCCATGCCGGCGATATACTGGCCGAGCGCCATACCCTCTCTGCCCTCGGTCGTGTTTTCAACAGCGCCGCGAAGCGAGCGGGAAATTATCTCAATAGCTTTAAGGTGGAACATATCCGAAAGCTCCCAAGCGCCCTTGGTGATATAGCCCTCAATGGCGTGAGTAAGCGCGTCCATACCGGTAGCGGCGGTAAGCCCCTTGGGCATTGTGGACATCATATCGGGATCGACAACTGCCACAACGGGGATATCGTGCGCGTCAACGCAAACAAATTTGCGCTTCTTTTCAACATCGGTTATAACGTAGTTGATGGTAACCTCTGCCGCAGTACCGGCGGTTGTAGGCACGGCGATGATAGGAACACAGGGATTTTTTGTAGGTGCAACGCCTTCAAGTGAGCGAACATCGGCATATTCGGGGTTGTTGATGATTATACCGATAGCCTTTGCCGTGTCCATTGCAGACCCGCCGCCGACGGCAACAATGCAGTCCGCACCGGATTCTTTAAAAGCGGCAACACCTGCCTTAACATTTTCGATGGTGGGGTTGGGCTTAATGTCGGTAAAAACGCTGTAGGGCACGGAAGCGCTGTCCAACAGCGATGTAACCTTAGCGGTTATACCGTGCTTAACAAGGTCCGGACCGGAGGCAACAAAAGCCTTTTTAAATCCTCTTGCCTTTATCTCGGTAGGTATAGCACCGATAGCGCCCGCACCGTGATAAGAGGTTTCGTTCAGCATAAATTTGTTCATAGTGGCAATTCCTTTCCGTAAAGTTATTTTACACCTATAATATTAT
>CAZMAZ010000333.1:0-1350 GCA_964564255.1 uncultured Clostridium sp.
TGAAGTTGTCAATAAAAAGTGGACACTAAAAAAGAATTATTTATACCCTAGTTGAGTTTTATATTCAACTGGGGTTTTATATTGTAATGCATAACTTGGTCTTAAATAATTATTATCGTAAACAATTTCATCAATAAATTCTTGAACTGTGTTATAATTGTTTATGTCAAAATCAATATACATTTCTTTTTTAATCCAGCCATTTTTAGATTCAATTACTGGATTATCTGTTGGGGTTCCAGCTCTTGACATAGATCTGGTAACTTTATAAGAATTAAATATATTGTTAAATGACACTGAGGAATAAACGGCTCCTTGATCTGTATGGACAATTGTTTCAAGGCTTTCGTATCCTCTTTTTATTTTGTTATTTAACATATTATTTAATGCTTCTCGATGATTTAAAATACCATTTCCATTCATAGAATCCCTTACATCATAACCAACAATTTCATTGTTAAATACATCTAAATAGAATGTCCAATCATATTTTCTTTTCTTAAACCAAAATGTAGTTGTATCTGATACTATCTTTTCAAATGGTCTTGATGTATTCCAATTACCACATATTTGATTAGAATACTTGACTGACTCTTCACCTGGACGTTTGTATTTATAATGCTTCGCTTTTGATTTGATTTTTAATATTTTACATACTTTATGAACTAAATTATCAGATACAATCCATCCGGTTTCTCGTCTTATTACTGCATTTATTCTATGATATCCATAACTAGGTTTACGATTATGTATATTAATAATTAGTTCTCCTAAATCTTTTCTATTTATTTCATAATTATTTAATACATCTTTGTTTTTTAACCATCTATAATATCCTGATCTGGATACTTTTAATAATTCACACATAGATTTAATATTATATTCTTTGGACAATAATTCTATTATTTCATATTTTGCTTGTGTTACTTCGTGAATTTTACATACGTACCATCTTCTTTCATTAGGAATCCTTTTTTTAACATTTCATTCTCGATTCTTAGTTTCATATTTTCATATTCTAATTTTTCTTCTTTTGTAAGAAACTTTTTATTTGAATACTTGAATAATGGATTTCCTGGTTTCTTTTTATTTATTAAACCATCCATTCCTTGTTCTTTATATTTATGGACCCATGATGTAATTAATCCATTATTAATACCAGTTTCTTTTGTAACTTTTGCAGAACTTTTTTCTAAATTAATTATTGGTTCTATTATTTTAAATTTTTCTTCAGCAGTCCAATGTTTATGTTTTTGGCCTTTATTTGCCATATCATCATCTCCTTTTTAAATTATACCAAACAAAAAGTGGAACATCTTTTTTTATGTCCACTTTTATCTTACAACTTCA
>CAZMAZ010000334.1:0-1346 GCA_964564255.1 uncultured Clostridium sp.
TTTTGTGTTTTGCATCTCGCGGCGCCATGCTTTCCTATGCCGACGGCAAAACGAAATGCAAAACGGAAGACCGGCAATCGGACAACTCCTGTGCCCGCCTTTCCTTTACGTATAACAGTATACCGCATAAAATGCATGATTTCATGAACATTTTGTGTTTATTTTGTAAATGTTAGCACTCTAAATGCTAAAGTGCTAAAAATAATGCGAATGTTTGGAGTCCGATTTCTGAAAGCACGCCTATTTTTAGCAGTTTGTTCTCGACTTTGCTATTTTTGAGGCGTATGCGCCAAATAAAAAGACACATGCAAAAAAATCAGACAAAATTGAAAAAATGCCAGATTTTTTTGCACCGCGCGAAATATGACGCTTGCCAATTTGCGCAATTTGTGGTTAAATGGATATGGTTTAAAAGCCTTTTTTATTTTTCCCGATATGGAGGTAAATTATGCGTAAGGTTAAAATTATCACCGACTCTTGCTCCGACCTGACAGGCGAGCTTTTGGATCGCTACGATCTGGATTATGCAAAAATGAGAACCGTTTATCAGGGGCAGCAGACCGACGCGTCCCTGCGTTGGGAGTACTACACCCCCCATGAGCTGTATGAGCTGATGCGGCAAGGCAATCGCATCACCACCACACAGGTGCCCGCCGCCGAATTTGAGCGCGTTTTCCGTCAGTATTTGGAACAGGATATGGATATTGTTTATGTTGCCTGCTCGGTCAAGCAGACCGGATCGGTCAACACCGCCGGTGTGGTCGCCAAGGAGCTGCAAAAGGAATTCCCCGCAGCTACCATTCACTGCATCGATTCCTATAACGCCAGCATCGGAGAAGGCATGCTTGCCATCCGTGCGGCAGAGCTGCGCGACAAGGGGCTGAGTGCCGACGAAATTGCCGCGGAGATTATCCGGGTTCGCAAAACGGTCAACGAATACATTACGGTACACAATTTGGACGCTTTGCGCCGTTGCGGCAGAGTCAAGGCATCCTCCGCCTTCTTTGGCAACCTTTTGGGGGTCAAGCCGGTTTTGATTGCGGACGCCGACGGCGTGCAAACACCGATTAAAAAGGTCAAGGGCAGACAGAATTCCATCAATGAGATTGTCAATCTGCTCAAGGAGACCATTATCGATTCCGAAAATCAAACCATTTATATTATTCATGCCGACAGTCCCACGGATGTGGAGCTGCTTGCGCAAAAGGTACGGGAAACCATTCCCTGCCGCGATGTCTGCATCTGCCCGATCGGCCCGATTATCGGTGCCTCCATCGGTCCCGACACAGTCGGCGTCTTCGGCTTCGGTCAGGAAGTGACCTACCGTATCGGATAAAAACGATACC
>CAZMAZ010000335.1:0-1346 GCA_964564255.1 uncultured Clostridium sp.
TATTGTTTTGCCCCTCTGCGCTTCCGTTTGTCCCCTGTTGCCTCAAAGCTCGCATTGACAAGAAACCGCACTGCGTCCTCGGGCGCATCCGGCAAAAGCACCGAAATCCAATGGAGCTTGTTCATGTGATAGGCGGGATACACCCCCTCGGCAGTGCCAAAGGAGCCGAACATCTCAACCGGGAGCTTGAGATTGACCACATCCACCGCACAGTCATCGTCAAATCCAAACTTGCGCCGCGACACGCGCATGACAAGCGCATACCATTTGCGCGTATCCGCGTGCCGAAGCACCGCCGTCTCAAAATCCCCGTCAAACGGGTAGTCCGGCGACGTACCGTATGTCGTAAGGCAATATTGGAAAAACGCCTGCATTGTCATAGCCGAACCCCCCTCCTTGTCGTTGTTTTTCAGCCTTTTTTGTTTCTTTTTATTCCCTTTTGGTTCTTATTTTGTTCCCTTTTCGCAACCCGCCGCCCGAAAATCAAGCGGTCAGCCTTTCCGTTTGAACGGCCGCAGAGTTTGCGGGTCAAGCGCGGTACAAAGCAAAACAATCAGCACCGCCGCCAAAACCGCATTGGGAAGCATATATCCTGCATTATATACAAGTGAATAGACCCACACATGCTGTCCCTCGGGTGCGGTGGACGACCAGATCGTAACACCGGACAAAAACGAGAAGAACAAGCGACACAGATTGACCGCAACCGCGCCGACGGCATATCCAATCATACGGTGCCGCCGGAAGAGGCGCGCAAACAAATCCGCCAGTCCAATCACACCGAATGCAAGCAGATAATCCAAAAGGACACAGGTCAATACCGCGCCGAAGGTCCCCGCCGGCGGCGTGTACCATCCGCTGACAATCTGTATCACGCCGGTGGCAAATCCCATCACAAGTCCTTTGCCGAATCCGCGCCGATACGAATAATAGATAATCGGCACGCAGGCGACACTGACCGAGCCGCCCGCCGGCCATTTCGGCAACGGCAACAAATCCAAAACCACCGCCAATGCCACGCAAAGCGCCCCCTCCACAAGAGAAAGCAGCTGTTCTGCCGTTTTACTTCTTTGACTGTTCATTTTTTGCTCCTTTCGCACAAGCCGAAAGCTTGTAAGAAAACGACCGAAGAGACTTCTCCGGTCGTATAACAAACAAAAATACACAAACAGTGCATCACTCATGCTACCTACGCCGGCATTATCCGTATCAGGTGAAGGGTTCGCGCCCTGCGCATCTCAGCCGTCGTTTCGACAGCACCCCCGTTTTCTATTATACAGACAGTATACCACAACCGCAGTGGAATGTCAAGCGTTTTTTGCAAAAATGTTTTTGCAAAAAATTTT
>CAZMAZ010000336.1:0-1307 GCA_964564255.1 uncultured Clostridium sp.
CCCATTGACCAGGCGGCAGAAGTAAAAGCTATTTTGACAGATTCCAAAGTCAAAGGGAGCCTGTATGAAGCCATCGGCGTGGATGTATCGAAGCTGAAAAAGACCATTTCCCAAGAGATCAGCCGAGGCATTGCTACAGGCATGGGGTATGCTACCATAGCCCGGAATATAAGCCTTGCTTCCAATGCGCCTTTGTCCAAGACAAAGACCATTGCAAGGACGGAAGGGCACCGAATACAGGAAACTTCCACCTTTGATGCTGCCATGGCAGCGAAACAGCGAGGGATTGACCATATAAAACAGTGGGATGCTTCTCTGGATGGAAAAACCCGTGATTCCCATAGGCAGGTGGACGGGGAAATAAGGGAGCTGGAAGAGAAGTTTTCCAACGGCCTTATGTTCCCCGGAGATCCCAACGGTGGTGCTGCGGAAGTAGTGAACTGCCGCTGCGCCCTGCTGGTACGTGCAAGGGCGGCCATGGATGAGAGTGAGCTGAGAGTGCTAAAGGAGCGAGCCGCCTACTTCGAGCTTGACAAGACAGAGAACTTCAAAGAGTTTGAAGAAAAGTACCTGAAAGCGGCAAAAACCCTTGAAAAATCTGGAAAAAGTGATATAATAGATACGAAAAATCTTGTCATTCCGAAAATCAAATTGACAGGCTATGCGCTTGACCCTCAAAAGGCCCCCGACAAAGCCAAAGCTTTCAAGCTTGCGCTTGGTTATGACCAAAACAATGCAGACGAATTGTTGCAGAACATCATTGATAACATTGATGAGAACAAGTTCGTTGAAAAGGGTGATGCGGGATATGGTACGCTTTATCAATTCGTGGTTCGGTTGACAGGTGCGAACGGAAAGAAAGCCAATGTACTGACAGCATGGATTGCTGACGGTAAAAAGAAACGTTTGATTAGCGTATATGTAACAGAAAAGGAGGTAACGGAATGAAGATTAAACAATATGATAGAGTTCTTCTAAAAAGCGGTGACTATGCTTCTATTGTTGAAATCTTCGATGATGGCAAAGCCTTTATTGCTGACATAGATAGGAAGAACGGAACAGAAACCGAATGGCTGAAACCGGAGGATATTGAAAAAGTTATAAACTAACAAGCACCCTGCACCTGCACGGTGCTTTTTTAGTGCGACAAATACTAAGCAAAAGGGCAGTCCAATTGGGCTGCTTTTTATATTTAAGAAAGGTGGAAATACTCATGAGATGTTGGAAAACGTGGATCAAGGCGGCGGGCATTCGTGCCCTGAAGACTGTAGCCCAGACGGCGGTGGCAACCATCGGCACCACGGCGG
>CAZMAZ010000337.1:0-1297 GCA_964564255.1 uncultured Clostridium sp.
AGAAGATCCGTCAGGCCCGGTTCAACGGCTTCACCCATTATATGATCGTTGTGGCAGAAGGTGCCGGTCATGCCACCGACATTGCCGCCAAGATCAAGGAGAGCATCGATCTGGATCCCCGTGTTACCGTTCTGGGTCACATCCAGCGTGGTGGCTCCCCCACCGGCCGTGACCGTGTCAACGCCACCAAGATGGGCTATCTGGCAGTGGAACTGCTGTTGCAGGGCAAGAACAACCGCATCGTCTGCACCCATGACGGCCACTTTACCGACGTGGACATTGACGAAGGCCTGTCCATGAAGAAGGGCTTGCAGCAGATGGAAGTGGATGTGCTGGCAGCCATGACCGGTATCTGATTTCCATAGAATACCTCGCCGCAGCGGTTTTTTACAGCCGCTGCGGTTTTTCGTGTGTGACATTTGCCGCAGATCCCCTACTGTATGGGTGTAACGGAAAGGATGTGACCGTAAAGTGGACGATCAAAAGATCATTGCCCTGTTCTTTGACCGGTCGGAACAGGCAATCGAGGAACTGGCCAGGCGTTATGGCGGTGCCATTGGGAACGTGGCGAGGAACATTCTGAAAGACCCTCAGGATGTGGAGGAATGCGTCAGCGATACATACCATCAGGTCTGGCGGCAGATCCCACCTACCGTGCCGAAATTCCTGGGTGCCTATGTGTGCCGGATCGCCCGGAACCTGTGTCTGGATCGATACCACCGCAATACCGCCGGTAAGCGCAATTCCTATTACGATGTGGCATTGGAGGAACTGGAAGAGACCATCCCTTCCCTGTCCACGGTGGAATCGGAATACGATGCCAAAGTGCTGACCGGGTATCTCAATGCCTTCCTGGAGACGCTGTCCCGGGAAGACCGATACCTGTTCCTGCGGCGCTACTGGCACGGGGATCCCGTGGGAAGGATCGCCAGGCAAATGGGGATCACGCCCCACAATGCAACCGTCCGCCTTTCCCGGTTACGCAGAAAACTCAAACAAAATCTTGAAAAAGAGGGGTATTCGCTATGAATCATCATTTGATCTCCAAAGCCATTGGCGGCATTGACGGCAAATACATTGCCCAGAGCCTGACCCCTCCTGTGTCAGGGGCAAAAGCCCCGGAAAGGATGGAAACCATGAAACACGATCCACGCAATCCAGGCACTTCCCTGCGCCGCATCGTCACGGTGGCACTGGCCGCCTGCCTGATCTTCGCTCTGGCGGTCACCGCCTATGCGGCCAACATCTTCGGCCTGCGGGAGATGTTCCGCACGGAAAACCGGCAGCTTCCGGAGGA
>CAZMAZ010000338.1:0-1292 GCA_964564255.1 uncultured Clostridium sp.
GGTCAAGCCTGTTGCGGTGCAGGTCGGGTCAACAGCAGCATCGGTAACTGCAGTGTGTCCTTTAGCGGGAACGCTTTCCTGCTTGACCAAAATAGCCTCACAAACGGAGCATTCTTTTCCCTCGGTCAAGCCTGCATCAGTACAGGTAGCGGCAACTGCTTTGAGTGTTTGTTCGGTGTGTCCTGTAGCGGCGGTTTCGGTGAATTCCAACTGCTCGCCGCAATCTTTACAATACCTGAGTGTATATCCCGGAACTACGCACTGAGCTTCCGCGCTTTTGGTCTCGCTGTTTGCGTGGTTACATTTTTGGCCCGTCGTATTGCCACCGATTTCGTTTCTATCGCCGTATTCCTTATGGCAAATACTGCATTCTACGACCAAATAGGTTTTTCCGTCTTCTTCTTTTGTGACGATATCCAATTTACAAGTATGATTCGGGTTAATACCATCGGAGCAGGACAGGCAAGAAGCCAATTCGCCGTTTACGCCAAAATAATGCTGTTCATATTTTGCACCGTTGTCCGTAAAGGTTTTACCTTGTGCAGAAGAATTGATTTCTTCCTGCTTTTCATGGAATTGGGCGTTCTTTCCGGCTGTCAAACTGCCATCGGTGAATGTCAGCTTGCTAACAAAGCCGTTTACTTCCAAATTGCCTTTTGTCAGTGTCAGCTCGCCAACAAAGCCGTAAAGTCTAACTTTTCCGTTTGTGCCGGTTTCGGTATTCTCGGAAAGTGCCAGCTTGGAAACAATGTTGTTGTTCCCGGCATTTTCGGAGCTTCCGGAGACGGCACCGCAATTGACGGTAATAGCCTTGAATTCGCCGTTAAACACAACATTTGCACCGGTTCCGGTGTAAGTAACGGTAGGCATAGCCTCTACATTTTCAAATGTCCAAGCGGAAATGTCCAAACCGTATTTAACTTCTGTCGGCATTTGTGCAACGGCATTTGCGGTCAAATAATAGGAATAATTTGTTTCCGAGTTATACTCCGAAGCAACAATCCAATATTTACCGGAGGTGTCTTTGGTGCTATATTTGGCACCGTCGGCACTTGCAACCGTCTTTGAACCGTTCACAGCCATAACACGGTCGGATTCGGAATCCCACAAAATGGTGTTGGTTGCATTCATCAAAGCGGTAGCATTATAGCCCGCATCGACAATGTCCAGTAATGCATCCGACATGGTCGCATTCTTCCCGTCGATTTCTTCAACGCTCGCCAGATACTTGTTGATATTTGCAACCATCTGCGTATCGGCTGAATTGTTCGCCTTGTCGATAATGCTTGCAA
>CAZMAZ010000339.1:0-1285 GCA_964564255.1 uncultured Clostridium sp.
CATACCTGAAAGAGGCGGGATTTACCCATGTGGAAGTCTACGCCGACCGGGAATTCTGCTCCCCCAGACCCGGGGAGCAGAGGATTTATATCAAGGCCAGAAAAGGCCGGATAAGAGGGAAATAAAATACGGGCACCGGTCGGTGCCCGTAAATTTTATGCATCCTGCTTCTCAATGGGAAGCCAAAGTTCACAATAGCGGCTGCAATTACGTTTGTCGTTGCCGTCTTCGTAATACCAATGGATCACACTGATCTCCGGAGCATTGCGCAGCTGGTAGCCGGAAGCAGGAAGCCATTGACTTACCGCCTGAACCCGGAGTGTTTCTTGTAAATCGCAGGGGTACTGGCAGCGTTCCGTTTCGCATACCAGGTATTGCCCGGCAGGAATGGACAGATGCTCAAACTGCCTGGCCATTGATCCCAGATCCTGGTCAAAAGTCTCCAGAACATAGCTTGGCAGAGGCTGTGTAATGTAAAAATCATAACCTTCCGGTGTGAAATTGGTAAGGACTTGATAGGTATCGTCATGATTGCGAGACATACCGTGAAGAAGGTATTGCAGTGCCCGGGTTTCGCAGGCGAAGTAGTGATCCTGGCTTTCTTTGCTGCTGGGGGCACCGGTGAAGTGCCGCTTATATCCGGTCAGAGTCATGGCTGGCTTTTCTTCAATTCTGTATTGCATAAAATTACCACCTTCCAAAGAAACTTTAATGGACAGGGGAGAGAAAGAATTGAGCAGTGCACCTGGCTTTCTGGCTTCCGAAGGGGAAATGCCATGGAACTTTTGAAAGGCTCTGGCAAAACTCTCAGGACTGTCATAGCCGTATTTGCAGGCGGTCTCAATGACCTTACCCTGAGTGCTGGCCAGCTCCGCTCCTGCCAAAGTCAGTCGACGGTAACGGATATATTCTCCCAGAGTGTAGCCACAGAGAATGCTGAATACTCGCTGAAAGTGAAAGGAAGAGGAAAAACTCTCCTTTGCGATTTGCTCGTAGTCCAATTCTTCTGTAAGATGCGTCTCAATGTAGTTTATGGCGTTTGAAATGCCGGCGATCCAGTCCATCCGATCCCTCCTGTCTGGCAATAGTATATCACAGACCATAAAATCTGTCCTGACATTGTATGCCGTTGCAAGACAGATTTTATTTTAGTATATCACCTTGGTTGCTTGAAAACAAGTGGTTGCGAAAGTGGCGATTTTGTATTATAATATAATATATAGCAAACAAAACAAGGAGTTAAAGCGATGAACGACTATTTAGTGCGTGGCATGACCATGGATGG
>CAZMAZ010000340.1:0-1282 GCA_964564255.1 uncultured Clostridium sp.
TAATGACATCAATGTAGAAATTGTAAACATCTTTTTCGGCTTTCAGACTGGTCACGGTTTTAGAGGAATCTACGAGGCCGACATTAAAAGTAATCGTATCCTTATAAGTGCCGGAATATTTTGCAGTACCGGTCAGAGTGGTTTGCAATGTTTTGGTCGCAGTTTCGCCGCTCTTTGCGGTCAGCACCGTGCCGTTATTGGCAACATCGGTATTGTCGATTTTCAGCGTATAGCCGATTTTATCATCACCATTTTTCAGTTTCCATCCGTTGTCGTACTGGGTGCTGGAAACTGAAACAGTTAACTGCTTGCTTGCTGCAAGGACGACATTGCTGACAGACACGGTTGCATCTTCACCGACTTTCATGCTGTCGGGAATGGTTACGATATAAGACTCATCTTCGGTGTATGTGATCGTTGTATCACCGGTTTTGTTTTCGCTGTCATTTGTGATGTCAGCCGCAAAAGCGGTGACGGACATAGTAAGCACCATCGTAAGGACAAGTGCAAGGGATAATAACTTCTTCATAAATATTTCTCCTTTTTTAATTTAGTTGACACCGCAGGTAAAGGTCAAGGTGTCGGTGTGGGTTCCGGCTTTGGTTGCATTGTTAATATCGGCTTGGGTGGTCTTGAAAGTCAGATTAACACTGCCGGAGGTAGTACCGGATTTGATAGACAGAGCCGTAAAGGTTGCGTTGGTCTGCTCGGTATCACCAACGGACACAGTGTAAGGAATTTTGCTGCCCGCACATTCCAACTTGAAACCGTTGGCACTTGCAACGCTGACGGTCAAAGTCTTACCGTCGGACAGAAGTACCTTGCTTGCGGACAGGGTGGTTTCCACGCCTGTGGTGCTGACGGTTACATCAGCGGGGATGGTGACAACATAGCCTTCATCGACACCGTAAGACACGGTCATCGAACCGACATTGTTGCCTTTGTCCAAATCAGTCGCCGCAAATGCTGTGACAGAAACCGAACACAGCATCATGACCGCAAGGACAAGGGTGAGTAGTTTTTTCATTTTTGGTTTCCTCCTAATGAAAGATTTTATGTTCAACTTTTCGTTGACGGATGTTGGGTGCTTATTTCACAATAAGCTGGGTTTTGGTTTCCGCATTGTTGGTGGGCGTTACGCCGTCCATGCGGTAGGGCTGAACAAAGATGATGGCATCGTATGTACCCTCGGCAAGTCCACGGGACAGGGTGATATTTTGAATATGGTTGCCTGCCTCCACAAGACCGGATTTATAAAGCACCTCATAGCCGCCGTTGTCAT
>CAZMAZ010000341.1:0-1266 GCA_964564255.1 uncultured Clostridium sp.
CACTTCTGCATTTATTTATTTTATTTTTTCGTGGTCTGTGCCTTTGTCGGCGCTCCACGCAATTGCTTAAGGAGCTCTTTTTGCTCCTTACTTATGCGGTAGCTTTCGTTTGCCTTTTGTATCGTTTTGTTGTGCACCCACACGGGGAGCACGGCGTTTTGCAAATAGGGCAAAACCTCGTCATAGCGCTTGGCAAGTGCCGTTGCGAAATACCAAGCCTGCATCATCTTAACATAATAATCGTCGCTTTTAACCGCCGCGACAAGCGCGGGGTATTCCGCGTTAAAGTCGCCGTCGAGATAATGGGTCATAAGCATACTCATGGCAAAACGCACGGTGTACGGCCTGTCGGACGTTATCCATTGTTTTATCTTTTCGATGAGAGATTGTTTGTTTTTCGCAAAGCAAACGGGCTTTGTTACATCGCAAACCGCCCAGTTATCCATATACGGCAGAAAGCGCTCCAAGCCGTCTATGCATTTTTCGTAGTCCTTTTCGGCGCTGAGCAAAACCGAGTGCAGTATGTCCTCCTCGTAATAACGGTGCGGCAGTTCGTCCATAAGCCCGCGCGATAAGTCGCTGTCGGCTATGGATTTGGCGTAAGCGCGCAGCTTCGGCATTTTAACGCCGATAATCCGTTTGCAGTCAATGTTCGGTATAAGCCTTGCCTGAAAAGCGGCAAAGGCCTCATCCCGCACGGCAAACAATGCCGATTGTATCTCCGTCATATCATTAACTTCTCCGCAACCATTTCGCTTCTCACATAGGCTATCTGTTTTTCAACGGAGGCAACGGAAGTACCGCCCTCGGAGATACGCCTTTCCACACAGGCGGCAAGGTCTATGGCGGCGTACAAATCCTCCTCAAACAGCTCGCTGTACTCCCTGTACACCTCAAGCGGCAAAGCCTCAAGCACGGTATTGTCCTTTATGCACCTTGCCACTATATTGCCCGATATTTTATATGCGCTGCGGAACGGCAGACCCTTACGCACAAGGTAATCGGCAAGGTCGGTAGCGTTGATAAAGCCGGTGCTTGCCGCTTTAAGCATAGCGTCGGCGTTTACCTGCATCGTTTCAAGCATCGGCGTAAACACCTTCAAGCACATACTCACGGTTTCGACCGCATCGAAAATCGCTTCCTTATCCTCTTGCATATCCTTGTTGTAGGCAAGCGGCAAGCCTTTAAGCACGGTCAGCAACGCAAAAAGGTCGCCGTACACCCTGCCCGTTTTGCCGCGTACAAGCTCCGCCATGTCGGGGTTTT
>CAZMAZ010000342.1:0-1262 GCA_964564255.1 uncultured Clostridium sp.
GTTTGCTATTATCCGGAGCAGTGGGAGGAGAGTCTTTGGGAAAACGACCTTAACCGTATGCTCGAAATGGGCATAAAAACGGTTCGCGTTGCGGAATTTGCATGGAACGTTTTCGAGCCGCACGACGGCGAATTTACGTTTGATTTGTTTGACCGTTTCCTTGCGTTGGCAGAGAAAACGGGGATGAAAGTCATTTTCGGCACTCCGACTGCGACACCACCCGCTTGGCTGACTCATAAGCATCCCGAAGTTTTGAACGCGGACATCAACGGTGTGCTGCTTCGTCACGGCTCGCGCCGCCATTACAATTACAATTCTCCCGTTTACAGAGAATATTGCGCGCGAATTGTCGAAAAGCTTGCGGAACATTACGGCGACAGTCCCGTTATTGTCGGTTGGCAGATAGACAACGAGCTTAATGCTGAGGCGAATCGTTTTTATTCCGATGCGGACTCTGTCGCATTCCGTAAATTCGTCCGCGAAAAATATCACACGCTCGACGAGCTGAACCGTGCGTGGGGTACTCGCTTCTGGAATCAGACGTACACGGACTGGGAGGAAGTTTTCGTTCCTCGCAAAACGTCGAACAATGCGATCAATCCGCATTTGATGCTTGACTACTTGCGCTTTATTTCGGAAAGCGTTATCGGCTTTGTCAAGCTTCAGGCAGACATACTTCGAAAGTACATCAAAAACGGTGCGTATATCACCACAAACGGAATGTTCCCCGACATAGACAACCACAAAATGACAAGCGAACAACTCGATTTTTATATGTACGACTCGTACCCGAACTTTTCTTACGGAACGGACGGTCGAGGCAAGTACGATTACGGCGACTGGTACCCGGACAGAAACGTAAGCCGGGATCTCGCCGTTGTCAGGTCAATTTCACCGAATTTCGGCATTATGGAGCAGCAGTCCGGGGCGAACAGCTGGAACATTTGGGGGCTGTCTCCGTCACCGAAGCCGGGTCAGATGACGCTTTGGGCTATGCAAAGCATCGCGCACGGCGCAGATTACGTCAGCTTTTTCAGATACAGAACCGCGACGGTCGGCACCGAGATCTATTGGCACGGCATTTTGAATTACGACAATCGCGACAACAGAAAAACGGACGAAGTTCGCTCGCTTGCGAAGCTTGCGGACAAGCTCGAACCCGTCACCGAAACGCGCTATCGCGCGGAGTTTGGAATCCTCCGCGATTATGATAATATTTTCGATTCCGAAACGGATCAATGGCATTCTTCCGTTGAATGGGA
>CAZMAZ010000343.1:0-1252 GCA_964564255.1 uncultured Clostridium sp.
TATGATTAAACGAACGAAATATTTAAGTAAAATCATTCCTTTTATAGATAAACCGCTTATTAAAGCGTTGATTGGCGTTCGCCGTAGCGGTAAGACCGTACTCTTAACACAGATAAAAGAACATTTGATAAACAACGGCATCGGCGAAAATCAGATTATTTATATCAACTTTGAATCGTTTGCCTATAAAAAATTTCTTGTTGGCGATGTTTTGTATGAACACGTGATTGAAAAATCCAAGTCAATAGGAGGAAAAAGAATATACCTATTCTTTGACGAAATACAAGATGTTTCCGAATGGGAAAAGGTGCTTGCATCCTTTATTGTCGATATCGACTGTGATATTTATATTACAGGTTCAAATTCCAAGTTGTTATCCGGCGAGCTTGCGACGCATATTGCTGGAAGGCACGTGCATTTTGACATTTATCCGTTCACGTTTAGCGAAACAAAAGAATACGCCGCTGAGATGGGACGGAATATTTCCGACGAAGATTTGTTCAACGAATATATGGAATTTGGTGGACTTCCACAATGCTGCGCCCTGTTCGAAAAGCAATCCAAACAGACCTATCTCGAAGATATTTTCAATACGATTGTCATTAACGATATTGTAGAACGCAACAACATCAGCGACATTGACCTGTTAAAACGCCTTATTGTCTTTTTACTTGACAACATCGGCAATCCTTTTTCCGCAAATTCCATTTGCAAAGCGTTAAAGGGCGAAGGCATTCACACGACGGTCAATACGATTGTTTCGTATATCTCGTATATTCTCAAAGCACTTGTGATCTGCTCCGTTAAGCGTTATGATACGAAAGGCAAAGCGCTTCTTTCTACCAACGAAAAGTATTACAGTGCAGATCTCGGCATTCGCAACCATATCAAGAGCAGCGAAGAAATAGACTTTTCCAAGATATTTGAAAATATCATATATCTCGAAATGCTTTCCCGTGGATACGAGATCAACGTAGGCAAAGTCGGCGATTATGAAATAGATTTTATTTGTTACAATCGAAATAAAGAGAAGATCTATATTCAGGTATGCTATCTTCTGTTTGATCCGTCTACGATAGAACGCGAATTCCGTCCGTTTGCCTCCATTCATGACAATTATCCGAAATACGTGATTTCCGCCGACAAATTCGACTTTTCAAGAAACGGTATCAAACATTACAACATCATTGATTTTCTCTTAAACACTTAAAACCGATGGACTATGGGCTTTTGTTCCATAGTCCTTTTCGTG
>CAZMAZ010000344.1:0-1234 GCA_964564255.1 uncultured Clostridium sp.
GCCATCCCAACCGCCGCCATAATACTTGCCGTTATCTACATATCCAAACACACTAAAGGGACGATCTGTTTCTTCAACATCCGCAAAATGATTTTTCTTCAAAGCACACTCAACACAATACGAGAAAGCAGTGGTCATATTGAATACCTGCTGCCAAAGAATAAGATTCATATCGACTTTCTTATTCAAATATGGGAAAGCAAGGTACTCTGCTTTATGTTCCTCAATATAGTTTGATATGGTTTCGCAAATCTTCGGCAAGTACTCTGTATAAATTGCATTTGCTTTTTCAAATACATCCTTATCAAGCAAAATGAAATTAAGCGCATATTTGCCGTTTTCCAAACGGCGAAGAAAACCGTACTTTCCGTTTTCGCCTTTGCGAAGAATTTCAAGCTCTTCTTCAACGTAAACAGTGGGAACATTCAGTTCCTCTGCAATTTCAGAAGCACTCATTGGTTTCTTGTGGCAAAGCCATACGATATGATTTGAGAACATTCTTGTGCATACGTTACGAGGATCTCCCCATGCAGGGCTACCTGTTCCCCAAATCACATAATCAATTTTATCAAGTGCCACCGGCTTATTATAGATTTTTTCCATTTTTTCTGCCTCACTTTTGATTTTTTGTCTTGCCGAAAAGAGCCTTTGACGAACAGCGCCTTCACTTGTGCCCTGCTTTTTTGCTATCTGAGCGGTGGTGAAACCATCTATGTAGAACATAATCATGACGTCTCGGTATGCCTTGGTTAAAAAAGCGATTCTACGGTATACAAAGGCTAATAATTCCGCAGTGTCATCCGGAACATCTTCTTCTGCAACACCGAGCAGCAGTTCTTCCGGGTTACCTTCGTAAAACGTCTCCGTTCGTTTTCTTCGATTGTTTGAAAAGGCGGCATACACATTGCGAGCGACTCTCCAAATAAACGGATATACGTTTTCGATTTCCCCATCACGATTGGCAGCTTTAACGAGTGCAAAGATAATATCCGAGCATAGTTCCTCTGCTTCGTAGCTGTCTTTTGTTCTTGCATAACAAAAGCCAAACAGTTTGTCAAGCAAGTCGTCGTCAAAATATTTTAGCAAGTCTTGTTTTTTCATATGTTTCTCCAAGCGATTGATCAATGCTTTCACTTATATAGTCCGCGCGTTTGCGGAAATGTTAGGTGGAATTTTAAAATATTATACCATGAAGCAAAAATGCTTGCTTGCAAGGGCATTTTTGCGAAGCCGT
>CAZMAZ010000345.1:0-1228 GCA_964564255.1 uncultured Clostridium sp.
AATTTATTTATTCTATAATTTCAAGTTCGGCTTTATAATCATCCGAATTCGTCTCTTCTTTTTCTTCTCGCTCTAATTTTTTTATTAGTTCTATCTTTTCTCTTTTCATATCTTCTTCGGTTATAAAATCGGCTGAAGTTATACTCTCTTCTCCCGGCATAAATGCATAATCAACCCACATAGGCTCTTCTTGACTAGTCTGGGTTAACATTATACGAGGAACATTTGGGTTTATTCTTACGAGTATAAGATTTAGAATAATATCAGTAACTGAAAATCCTGATGTAATATTTAGGGCATTGAAAATTAAAAGGTCATCGCTTCCTTTTTTAAGTTGCATAAGATGTAAACCTCTTTTGCTAGAATTAACCGAATACATATCGGTAGTTGTATAAACAGCACAACCTTTCATTAAAGCAACTTTACCATCGCTTTTATTCGCTTTAGCCGTTAATATATTTACTTTATTTTTATATCCGTAAATGCCAGAAGGATTATTTAAAAAATTAGCTATATGCCAAGTCTTTATAATATCGGCTTCGCTCATTCCTCTTAAGGCTGGTATATGTTTTCTAGCCGCATCTCCTACGCTTTTCAAATCGGGAACTTTATATGGAGTTAATGCTATATCCCTTATTATTTGGTCTCCTCCGCCATGAATATATAACCAATACATGAAATGAGAAGAGGTTACATAGTTATCTACTGGCGCACTTTTTGATGGCCAGTAGAAAAAGTATTGCCCGTAATTTTTGATTGCGTCCGTATTGAAATTGGCTTCTAATTTACCGCTACTATTTGTATAAAAGCGTCCAGAACCACCTCCCCTCTTGCCGTCATACATCACAAGATAAGTCGATTCTGAAAGAGCTTCGTTTATCCACTTTAATTTATAATCGTCACTTCTATTTCTATTGGCAAAAATATCATGTTGAAATTCATGATAAATAGTTTCAAGACATCTTTCGCTAAACTGCCTACCTCCATTCATAAAATATGTGCCGTTCATATATATGACATCTCTCTCTGCAGTATATCTATACGCTTTATCTATATTTTCAGATTCAAAATATCCAAGCGTCACCGATGTGGATGTGGGGTCGCTTTTTTGGAATAAATATCTACTATGAAATACTATCTCTATTTTACCGTTTCCGTCTCTATCGGATGGTGCGCCGTAAACATTTATTATTTTAGAGCGATATTTTTCTAATTCTCTAACAAGTTT
>CAZMAZ010000346.1:0-1226 GCA_964564255.1 uncultured Clostridium sp.
GCGTTTCTCGTTATCACCAGTATCCTCATTTTCTGCCCCCTCTCGACGTAAAAAAGCGCTGTGGCACACAGTAAAAACCATGCCTGCCACAGCGTAAAATCCTTATTTTTGCCTTTGCGTCATCTGTTTTTTCTCACCCCGGTTTTGCCCCGGAAAATGCCTTTACTTCCGGTCCGGAGGTGCCCTCCCCTTTCACAAGTGCCCAAACCGTCCCGATCAGGATCTTCATATCCATCCGCAGGGAAATATGCTCCACATACTCCAGATCCTTTTCAAATCGCTCCGGCCAGCTCAGGCTGTTTCTGCCACTGATCTGGGCGTAGCCTGTCAGCCCCGGGCGAACCAGATGTCTGCGTCTCTGCCGGGGCGAATAGTGGGGCAGATAGTCCACCAGCAGCGGTCTGGGGCCAACGATGGACATATGCCCCAGCAGCACATTCCACAGCTGAGGCAGCTCGTCCAGAGAGGATGCCCGCAAAAACTTCCCGTATCTGCCCAGACGATGCTGATCCTCCAGCAGATCGCCCCGGGCGTCCCGGGCGTTGGACATGGAACGGAACTTCACCAGAGGGAATATCTTCTCCCGCCCGGTTTGGGGCTGGATCATTCCCGGCCTTTGCTGGACGAAAAAAGGGTTTCCCCGCAGCACCACCGCCCCGATCACCGTCAGTGCCAAAAGCAACGGCCACAGCAGAGCCAGCCCCAGCAGCGACAGGAACAGATCCAGTGCTCTTTTGCAATATCTGGCGTACATTTTGACCTCTCGCACCGTTAAAATATGCCAAAACGGCTGTTTTCCGGGGAAATCATACCATTTCTGTCCCCAAATATCTATAGAAAAACATGGAAAAAGAGACGATATTCCCCGGTTTCTGACAAAAATCGACTTTACTGTTTATGAAATTCACAGCGGCATACGCCGTTGTGAATTTCTTTCGCTTTTTCATGGTTTCTTCCTTTTCCACTATTATACAAGCTCTTTTCCATATTTGCAACTATAAATTTACACTTTTTCAAATATTTTCGACAATTTTATAGGGTACAGGCTCTGCATCACCCGTACTACAAGGCGCATCCGGGTGACTATGCCCTCGCCGGGGGAAATCAAGCGCGCTCCTGTATCAGTGTGGAAGCTGGTTCTCTGACACACTGAGCCGACCCAAACGGGTCGGCTCAGCTTGTCAAAAAACTTCCAATTCGCCCCCATTTGTGATATAATGATCGCA
>CAZMAZ010000347.1:0-1220 GCA_964564255.1 uncultured Clostridium sp.
TTTTCAGCTCATCCGTAATAACAGGGCGATTATGCTCTGCGTGCCAAGCCCGACGCACACTCAGGTAGGGGGTCTTGCAATCCAGAAATACGCAATCCCATTTCAGCCCGAGAATTTCCTCACGGCGCAATCCGGCGTACAAACCAATCATTACAAACACATACGGAGGAAGCCCCTCGATTGCATCCAGTAATTTTTCGATTTGCTCATCTGTGAGCGCTGTTTTATCCTTTTGTGGCTTTCCACCCTTTCCTGAGATTCTTTCGCAGGGAGAAAAGTCGATGATATTACTGTCAACAGCAGAATTGAAAATAGCTTTGTAAAGCGCATGAACTGACCGGTATACAGAAGCAGATTTTTTAGAAACGGGGACAAGTGCCAGCTTCACATCATCAGCGGTGACTTCGGCCATATACATATTACCCAATGGAGCGATAATGTAATTTTTGACCTTGGAACGGTAGTCACCGAGAGTCGTTACCCGAACATTTGCCGACTGCATCAGCAGCCACTTTTCGCAATATTCTGCAACCGTGGGGGTTGCCCGACGGAATTTTGCTTCTTCAATTTGTTGTTTCGCTTCTTGAACTTTCTCATAAAGTTCTTCGGGCGTTTTCCCGTACAGAGGGACACGCTTACCGTCCGCATCTTGGATGCGAGTACGGTAGTATTCAACGCCGTTAAGCATTACTGTACCATAGTCAGGAATTGACTTTTTCTTTCGTGCCAATTCCATCACCTCCAAGAATTATTATTAACAGCTGTTGATGCTGTTTTATCAAGAAACTGCGTTTTCAGCAAGGTTGTCACCTGTTCACCGTCGAGCAGATCTCCGTGGTTTTCGGTAAGTCGCTCCACATTCCATCGGTTTTGCCCGGTGCATACTTTTGGCAATGTATTCCTGAAGGCATTGGGATGTAAAATAAACGCAGCCATTGGGAACATACTGCACATAAGAAATATGGCCGTTGTTCCGGGCTGCATCCAAAGAGGCAATGCTGATTCCTAAAATTGCGGCAGCATCTTTGCGGCTAATCAATCTTTCCATGGCAATCTCCTTTCAAAGTTGTGTAGTTTTCCTCAAAATCACATGAATGCGCTGACGGGTAAACCATCAGCGCATGGTATCTGACTTTGAGTAATAGCCGTGCCGCTATAATTGAGACCACATAACATGGGAAGAAAACGGCACGGCTGTCCTATTCGTTTTTTGAAATCCT
>CAZMAZ010000348.1:0-1219 GCA_964564255.1 uncultured Clostridium sp.
CTTTTTGTTTAACTTCGGGTGTACCATCATAAGCCATTAGACTAAGTCTAGCATTAAAATCAGCTTTTTTTCTTAACAATTCTTGTATCTCATTAAATTGTGCAGACATCTTATCACCTCCTGTAGGGAATTTTTCTAACGACATTTTATCATAAAGTTCCCTAATTGTCAAGAACTATAGGGAACAATTATCGAAAATAAATGTTTAAAAGTTCCCTAATTATTGTTTCAAAATATAATGAACTTATTCAATTAATTTTAAAATATCAAATTCTAAATAAAACAAAATTTTCTATTTACAATTTATTGTTCTATTAAATTATATAATACTACCATTAATTATTGCATATATAAAATTATAGTTATAAGTAAGGTGTATGACCTATGCTTGACATTGTTATTTATCTTCTAGGGGTGTCGGAATAATCGTTCTAACACCTACTATAAAAAAGCACTAGAAAGACTACAATTTTAATGCAAAAGCAAATAAAAAAGCCACAAGATCATAAAATCTAATGAAATTTCACTTAAAATATGCCTGATTTAGCCTCAAAACCACTAAAAAACATAAAAAAATAGTCTTGACACCTTTTGTTTGTTGCATCAAGACTAGTCATTTTTAAATGGCAAAGTCAGTCTATGATTCTTTGAATAGTTCTAGATGGTTTATTTATTAATTCACTTATTCTTAAAACAGTTAAAAGACATATGACAAAATCACTTTGTACTGCAGAATATTTTACGCCTTATACGTTTACAAAAAGTTATAATTATGTGTCACAAATTAGGAATTTTTTTAAATTTGTGACATATATTAAGCAAAGACAAGCAGAAGGTATAAAACTAACAAAAGAAAAAGGTGTAATGTTTGGTAGACCAAGAGTCATGACACCTGCTAATACTAAAGAATTAACAAATGATTATATTAATCATTTAATATCTAATACTAAAGCTTCTAAAATGATAAGTATATCTAGAGGAACATTCTTTAGGCTTGTTAGAGAAAGAAAAGCATTAAATAATGAGTAAAATCTCGGTAATCGTTAAAAGGGTGCTAGCATTTGCAATAATTGATGTTAATTTTGATACAGCAATTACTCATAAAATTAAAATGGGGTTCTACAAATCCCTAACGGTGAGAGTTGAACACCTATAAAAACTAATTTGAAATTTAGCATAATTTACTTTAACACCATCATCTAAATCAAGCACTATATAT
>CAZMAZ010000349.1:0-1219 GCA_964564255.1 uncultured Clostridium sp.
ATCGTGGCCATTCTGCTCGCCTCGGTCTGCGTTGTGGCCGCTCGTTTCATACTGGGCATAAAAAAGAAACGCCCGTCGAAGAACGGGCAAAGGGGAGAGTCCATTGACCATAACAAGAGTAGGATGCTATGAGCGTGTGTCCACAGAGGAACAAGCGCTCCACGGCTTTTCGATAAATACACAGATCGACAATTTAACCGAGTACTGCGAGCAAAACAACATGAAGATCATCGACCACTACACCGATGAGGGCATCTCCGGTGCCAAGCCGCCATTGAAGCGTCCCGCGCTACAGCGGCTGCTCAACGATGTAAAGGCGGGGAAGATCGATCTCATTCTGTTCACGAAGCTGGATAGATGGTTTCGCTCCGTCAGGGAATACCACAAGGTGCAGGAGATACTCGACCAGCACGGAGTCCAATGGAAAACGATACACGAGGACTACGACACGACCACGGCCAACGGTCAGTTGACCATCAACCTCTACCTTGCTATCGCGCAGAACGAGCGCGACAAGGCGGCGGAGCGCGTGAAGGTCGTTCTGGAACATAAGCGGAAAAACAAAGAGGCCTGCTTCGGTGGGTGCGCCATTCCGTTTGGCTACAAAAAAGAGCCGGATGAGAACGGCATCAACCGGCTGGTAAAGGACCCGGAAACGAAGGAAGCCTGTCAGGCCTTTTGGAATGTACTTGTTTCCACGAATAACATGAATAAAGCCATTCGGCTCATGACGACAGAGTATGGGTACAATAGAGATTGGAAAACATGGAAGCGGATGTCTCAGAGTGATTTTTACTGCGGGGTGCACCGAGGGGTAGCGGACTACTGCGACTCATATGTCAGTGTGGAGGACTTCCTCCGAATCCAGGACACGAAGCGCGTAAAAGCCACCGCCTCCGGTAGCGTATATCTGTTTCGTACTTTGATGCGCTGCCCAGACTGTGGCCAAAAACTGTGCGGGGACTCAAATAAAAAGTCCTACGGAGTTTACAAGTCATACCGATGCACCAATCGGTGCCGTGGCTGCACCTTCACCGCGTCTGTATCAGAGAAGAAGCTGGAGAAGCAGTTAATGGCCAGCCTTGAAGAACGACTACAGGATGAGATTCAGCACATCGAGGCCGAGGCGAGGAAGCCAAAGGTCAAGCCGAAAAACAATGTTAAACCCTTAAAGGAACGCCTCCGCAGATTGACTAATGTTTATATGAGTGGTAATATG
>CAZMAZ010000350.1:0-1202 GCA_964564255.1 uncultured Clostridium sp.
GTATACAGAACCTCTGACAACAAAAACGGAGCGGAAAATCAGCTTTGCTTTGACATAAACAACGGAATTTTAAAGCCCGATATAGTTATTACAGGAACACCCTCCTACACCATATCCGATGATGACGCAGTATATTATCTTACAAAAAACAATCTGTACGTTGACCTTGTACCGTACCTTGAAAAAGACGATGAGCTTAATTTCGATACACTTTTCGGATGTGTGCGTAAGATATTCGATGACGGAAAAGACGGAATGTGGGGAATATCAAGAGAAGCAGCAATTGCCACATACATAGGAGACCGAGAAATACTCGGAGAATATGCGGAAAAAGGAAGCTGGACCTTTGATGAAATGCTTGATTTCTTTGATTCGTATCTCGAAGACCCCGAAAAAGATGTAATGCTCGGATTTGTACAATACGATCTTGAGGATATTTTTAAGAAGAGTGTTAATTCGTTCTACGAAAACGGAACCTACAACTTCGACAACGATACCTTTGTACATTATCTTGAAATGCTCAACTCCATTCCGGAGAATTACAAGCAATGGACAGAAACATCACCCAATGCAGAAATAGATACAAACGCTAATGACTATGACCACAAGCTGGAACTCGACGCAATCTCACTCGGTAAGATTGGTTTGTTAGGATACAGCAAGTATACTCTTTCAGCTATACAGTATGGTGGCTCTGTCGATGAACGTATGTTATCCGATAAATATTACACAATAGGCTATCCTACAAACGGAGATACTTGCTCAACATATGCATATGCACCTGACGCATACATCATAACAACTTTTGCAGATAACCCTGACTTGTGCTTTGAATTTCTGAAAGAGTTTATTATAACCGATGAATACACAACAAGCGGAACAGGAAAGAATATGGGAATAGTCGAAGACTTTTTACCCGCCGTAAAATCGCAATTTGTAACAGCTACCAGAACAAAAAGAGAAAATGTCGTAGATCCGTTTAATGATGAAACATTAGACAAAATAGCGGATATGTTTGAAGATTCCGGCTACCCGATACTTGAGCTTATGCCTACAGCGGTATACGAAATTATAGCCGAGGAATTTTCAACCTACGCAGGCGGAATGGGAACAGCCGAGGATTGTGCAAAGAAGATTCAGTCAAGAGTAAACATCTGGGTATCGGAGCATGAATGATATTTGTTAAAATAATATTCACGAAA
>CAZMAZ010000351.1:0-1198 GCA_964564255.1 uncultured Clostridium sp.
AAGTGTTTATTTACATCGCCACCTTACAATATGGCTTCTAAAATGTATGAAAATTACAATGACAATTTAGAAAGTAAAAAATACATTGATTTTAATTTGAATGTTGCAAACTTGTGGCTGAAACATTTAAAGGGATACTTATTTTGGAATATTAGTTATAACAAAAATAGCAGATGTGAATTTATCGAAATTATATATAGAATTATTAAAGAAACAGGGTTAAGATTTTTAGAACTAATTGTATGGGATAAAGGACATGCTATGCCAATTGTTTCCAAAGAAATGTTGACAAGACAATATGAAGATATTTTATTGATGGCAGATGAAGAAACATTGTCTCATGATATGGAGTTATATTATTTGGGAACAACTGATAAAAGAGGATATTTTAATAAAGTAAAAGGCAAAGGGATAACAAACTATTGGAGAATAACAACAGGAGATACACAATTAGATAATCACAAAGCTTGTTTCCCTGTTTTATTACCGAGTAGAGCAATAGAATTAACAACCAGTAAAGATGATATTGTTATGGATTGTTTTGGAGGAAGTGGAACTACTTTAATTGCTTGTGAACAACTAAAAAGAAAATGCTATATGATGGAACTTGATCCAGTTTATTGTGATGTTATTATAAAACGATGGGAAACGCTTACAAATCAAAAAGCTATAAAAGCTTAGAATAAAATTCAAAGGCAAGGTTGGTGGTGGTTTATGTGACTGCTAAAAAAATACAAAAAATTGAAATAGATTATAAAAATGGTCTTAAATATCAAGAAATTGAAAATAAGTATAACATTTCGCATAAAGATTTGCGAAATCTTGTGAAAACTCAAAAATGGACTAGGAACAGTAATAGAAGTAAAGTCGCAGAAAATAATAAAAATGCTGTTACCACTGGCGAATTCGAAAGTATATATAAAGATGTATTAGATGATGAAGAATTAGAATTTTTTAATAATTATAGTGTGGAAAATAAAGTTAAAGAACTTGAAAACGAATTAAAATTATTAAATATTAGAGAAAGAAGAATGCTTAAAAGAATTGCGGATTTAAAGAATGCTGGTAAAGACTTAACAATAAGTAGTATAACTCGAAATAAATCTAGCACTACTGAATATGGTGGAATAGAAAGCGAAAGTAGTAGCACATACGCAGAATCAACTGTTGAAAAAATACAAAGAATTGAAGAAGCATT
>CAZMAZ010000352.1:0-1197 GCA_964564255.1 uncultured Clostridium sp.
CTCGCCCGCGCCGGGGTTCCCCGATGCGAACGAAGTGCAGCGTTGGGGGTTGCGGCTAGGGAGAGCTGTCGCCGTAGGCGACTGAGAGGGACGTTCCGTTGTTACTTTTCCCCACAAAATGCACCTGATTTCTGCGGAGATATAGCGAGTTTTCCCCCGTGAGAGAGTGGGCGCAGAAAATTGGCAGCACACACATTTTAATAAAAAATCGTGCGGTACGATGGTTTTGTACAAACAAAAATATTATTGTGTGAGTCTCGGGTTTAAGAAAGCCTCCCTCCGAGAGGGAGGTGGATTTTTGCGAAGCAAAAAGACGGAAGGAGCCTGCGCAACTTCGGAGTTTGTGCAAATTTTCTTGTCGCGCGTGCTCCTTCAGTCGCCTGCGGCGACAGCTCCCTCCCGGAGGGAGCCTATCATAGACCACGCCTTGTTCAATAGCGGTATTGTTTGCGGCAATCTACTGTTGTTCAAAAGTTAGTTTAATTCAGAGCGGGCGACCACAGGTGCGCCCCTACGAGTTTAAGCGACGCACGGGCGAAAAGCGTTTGACCAAAAACAATCGACGCACCGCAAATTTCACTGTTATTGTATGAACGACAGCTCACAGATAGGCTCCCTTGTGTAAAGGGAGCTGTCAGCGAAGCTGACTGAGGGATTGTCCCAAAAGTGAACTAACTTTTTTGCTTTTTCGAAAAGTAACTGCTATTGAAGGACAATCCTTCCACCGCTAAAGCGGTCCCCCTCCCTTTACACAAGGGAGGCGATTGGTGCGGCGGAAACTTCGCAAAAAGTGCCTCTTTCGTTGCCATATTCAAAAAAGCAACTTTGATTTTGTGGCGGGCGACCACAGGTGCGCCCCTACGGGTTTGAGCGACGCATGGGGAACGGCTTTTTGTCCAAAAAAAACAATCGACGCACCGAATTTTTCACCACTATTGCCGAACACTCGACTGCCTACTAACCCGTAGGGGCGACCTGTGGTCGCCCGATCCGGATTGAAGTAACTTTTGAAAAACAGTCGATTACTGCAAACAACACCCCTATTGCACAAGGCGTGATCCACGATAGGCTCCCTTGCCTAAAGGGAGCTGGCTCGGCGAAGCCGAGACTGAAGGATTCACCAAAATCAAACTTACTTTTTCGAAAAATTAGTTTAGTATCGTGAATCCCACCACCGCTAAAGCGGTCCCCCTCCCT
>CAZMAZ010000353.1:0-1193 GCA_964564255.1 uncultured Clostridium sp.
TAAAGAATTTTTATTTTATTTGTAGTTTAACACAAAAACAAAAATCATCTATGCAAGGAGCCTTGTCTTCTAAAGGCGATTTAATGGGTGGTATTTTTGATAGGTGGATTAATACAATACCTGAAAGTATTATTTTTAATGAGTATCTAAAACCAAGATTAAATAATGGCGAACACAAAATAGAACTTATTCAAGATTTTTATATGTATAATCCACAAAAAGTGGGAATTGCTCCTGATGTATTGGGTATAAAAATTAATAATAAAAGTATCCCATTCTGTGTATATGAAAAGTCTCAAGATGGCGATATTTGTTGGAATGCAAATAATTGTTATCCGCAAATTGAAGTTAAAACATTGAAAACTTCTCAGAAAATGCTATCATTAAGAGACCAGCATTACAGTGGGAAGTATTTAATATTGGCACAATCTGATCTCAATATAGATTACTTAATCCCATTTTTTGATAAAACTCTATTTGATGATAAAATTAAAAATAGTTTGACGATGAATGATGGAATATTTTTGAAAGAAAATCCAAATGGATTAATAACACAAACAAATAAAGTAAAAGATAATAGCCCAATTATTGGTAAAGTTGATGTGCTTATCATAACTAAAGCTGAAGATTTTATGAAAAAAGCTACATTATGTCAATCTGGAGAAAGTGTCCAATACATAAATAATGATATTTCATTAAAGGAATTTAAGAAGCAACCGAAAGAAAGTGTTGATATAAAACTATCTAAATACTTAACTAATATAGGAGAAAAATTTTATCAATTTAATGATGATTGGTATAAAGAGGTCATTTGCAGAGAAAATATAAAAACCTTAAATGTCAAGATTGATGGAATAGACAATATTTCTATAATAAAAATCAATAAGAGTGGTTTGTTTATAAAGGTTAATGGGGTTGCAAAATTTAATAATTGTGAATTAAAAGACGATATTTATAAAATTGAATTTTCAATATTAGAACGCTCTAAGGCTAGTCCTAAAGAATACTTTATGCAAAAAACAATATATGATATTTTATGTAATTATGAAGATGAATTAGTTTCTGAAATAAATAAAATAATTAAGGATAATATTTAATGGCGATAAAAGTCGGTAGTATGTTTGCAGGCATTGGTGGCATTTGTTTGGCATTTAAAAATGTAGGGTGTGAAATAGTGTGGGCAAACGAGATAG
>CAZMAZ010000354.1:0-1183 GCA_964564255.1 uncultured Clostridium sp.
GATGAGCCTTGTGCTGCTCTTCAGCCTGCTGCCTGCCTCGACCCGGGCAGCGGAAACCGGCTGCACCGTCTCCCTCACGGTGTACGAACAAGGAACGCCCGCCCTGGACAATGCGGACGAGGCGATGCTCCTGCGTTCGGTCACAGTGGAGGACTTGGACGATGACGGCAAGTACACCATCGACGAGGCGCTTCGCGCCGCCCACGCAGCCTATTGTCCTGCGGGCGCGGAGGGCTACGCCGCCGCAGGCGGCTGGGTGACGACCCTCTGGGGCGACGAGAGCGGTGCGTTCGGCTACTATGTCAACGACGATGCCGCATGGAGCACCGAGGGCGAGCTCGAGCCGGGCGACCGCCTGACCGTATTCATCTACTACGACACGTCCTCCTACTCAGATCGCTATGCCTATTTTGACGAGCCGAGCCTGACCGTCGCAGTCGACACGGAGCAGACGCTCACGCTCTCGTGGAGCGGCTATGACGAGTATTGGAGCACGGTCACGGGCGCGGCGGTCATCGGCGCGCCACTCGGTGTTTTCAACGCGCAGACCGGTGCTTACAGCGGATCCGATGCGCTCCGCGGTGAGCATCTCTTCGGCGAATACTACATGAAGCCCTCGACCGGTTCCGACGGCAAGGTGACCTTCTCCTTCACGCAGACCGGCACATATTATCTGACGGCGCAGTTCGACAGCACGAGCTACCAGACTTACAATTACGATATGTCGGTGCGCTACAATTACCTTGTTCCGCCGCTGTGCGTCGTGACAGTCCTTTCGGCAGACGACTACGCGGCATATGAAGATCAAATCACAGTCGAGCGCGCGAAGAAGCTCCTCACATGGAGCATCCTCAGTGATGAGGCGCAGAGCGCTCTCACCAACGCGCCGACGCTTCCCGCCGCGCTGACCGTGGACGGCAAGAGCGTTTCCCTCACCTGGACGAGCACCTGCCCCGCGCTGACCGTCTCGGAAGCCGAGGGCGCGTGGAGCGCGCAGGTCGCGCGCGGTACGGCGGACGCGAGCGGTGAGCTGACCGCAGTGCTGACCTGCGGTGCCGCGAGCGGCACAGTACGCTTCGACATCACAGTGAAGGCTGCCGACGGCGACAGCGGCAGCGAGATCACGGACACCACCGCCGAGACGCTTCTTAAAAACATCGCGCGCGCAAACACGGAGACCGAC
>CAZMAZ010000355.1:0-1178 GCA_964564255.1 uncultured Clostridium sp.
TCGGAGTTTTCGGACAAGTCGCCGTAGGAGCGGGCTTCTGCGATCATGGCAGCGATCTCCCGTTCCCGGGTGGTCTTCAGGTAGTTCAGTTCCTTCTCCAGATCTGCCAGACGCAGGCTTGTGATTTTATATTCCTTAGCCATATTCAAAATCCTTTCTTATAGGTATAAGTTTCCATAGTCCCAACTATTATAGAGGAATTTCTCCGGATAGTCAAGGAATATTTGTGCCTTTTTGGCCGGGCAGGTCTCCGGTGGCTTTCTGGCGGCGGTAGAAGCGGTAGGAATAGCCAGCAGGCACTGCGGTCATCACAAGCACATCTGCCAGCATGACGATGGCACCAACCACAGGGGGAACAGCGGCCAGCAGGAGCATGACAGCCCCACCCACGACCCAGACCTTTCCTGCAAGACGGTGGGTAGCGTTCCAGTTGGCTTCGCTGGCCATTGTCCAGGGGATGCGCAGACCCAGCGTGCTGTTTTGTCGGCATTTGGGCAGATAATTGCCAATGGCCACAAAGAGAATGCCCAGAAAGAGGAATATGGCGCTGACCGGTGAAAATGAACTGCCCAGAGAAACGGCGTAGATGATACCGATTATCAAATTGGACAGTACCGGGATCACCCACAGCATGAGTTTCAGGGGTTTGGGGTTCTGTTCCCGGTTCCTGGGATCCAGTGCGGTAGCCAGAATACTGAACCACTGAAAGGCCAGCATCACCAGGGGCATCCCGAACACCACAAAGCTGCGGCTGGAAGTTTTACCAGCCTGGCCATAGAAATTCCACTGGGTGGTGATTTCCAGGGGCAGCCGGTTCCAAAGCAGCAGCCCCCAGACAATGGGCAGCAGGATCACCGCAGATGTCAGGGTCAGAGTCTTTTTGTTTTTTGCTAACATGATTCATTCTCCTTTCAGATCCGTGAGCCAGAGCAGGGTCTCCTCCAAAACGGAGGTGTTCAGTTCATAAAAAATGTACTTTCCTTCCCGGGTGTCCCGGATCAGATCCGCTTCTTTCAGGACGGACAGATGCCGGGAAATGGCGGCGGCGGTGACGGGAAAACCGTCGGAAATTTCCCCGGCGGAACGTTTGCCGCCTTTGAGCAGGTTCAGGATCTCACGCCGGGTGGGATCGGACAGGGCTTTCAGGGTTTGTTGCAGACCCATGGGGCACCTCCTTT
>CAZMAZ010000356.1:0-1177 GCA_964564255.1 uncultured Clostridium sp.
GTTTTGCGTTAGCGGGTCTTCTTTTTTATTAATATCTAATTTTGATTCCTCGTCTCCAAATTGTATTATTCCGTCTTCTTTATATGCTTTTAATATTTCATTTTCTTTCTTTTCTTCTTCGTCTCTCATTCTATTAAACTCTCTGCCTTCTAAAACATGTTTTGCCGTGTCGTCGAATATATCTATTTCTGCAATTTTCTTTAATTCGTCATCGGATAACGAAAATAAATCTCTCCCTCGTTTTATCGCTTCGATTTTTTTATTTATTTCAGCTTTTTTAAGTTCAATTTCTTCGAGATTTGCGAGTTCGTTCTTTTTATTAAAATTGACGCTTTCATTATTAGCGTTAGATAAAAGTATATTTTTATCGTTCCCTCGTCTTTCCCATTCTTTTAATATCGCTTCTTTATATCCGCTTGGCAATCTATCAACTTTAAAAAATGTTTTCAAGTAAACAGTAGAAACGACAGCCCATGACGAATTTTGAAAAGGCTTTAACGGACATATATTATAATCAATTACATTATTACTTGCATTATTTTTATTTATATTATTCTGTTCTTTATCTTTAATATCTTTATTAATATTTTTATTATTCTTGTAAATATAGCGATTTGTATTTATATCGTATTCGCTGTCGCCTATTATATCTTCTCTTTTTGAATTATTATTTTCATTTTCTTTAGCTTTTAGATTTAAATATCTGTCTTTCAAAACATTTTTATACTCTTTATTAAGTTCGTAAGTCTCGTTTTCAATATTCTCTATATTTGCATTCTTAAGAATATTAAAAATATTATACGCTTCTGATTTGTTGTCGGTTTTATACGAAACTTTATAAATATTATTTTCGTTAGTTATACTCAAATCAAGCATATTAAACTCCTTTTTATTTATGTTATTTTTTCTTGTTTCCAAAACCGCCGTCTTCCTTCGCAGTTTTTCTAGAATGACAAGAACGGCATAAAGCCTGCAAATTATTTTCATCATAAAATAATTTATCTTGTTCGCTTTTAACTCTTTTTATATGGTCAACATGTTCTGCAAAATTATGGCAATCGTCAAAGTTTTTACAAAGAGGGTGCATAGCTAAATATATTTCTCTAAATATTTTCCACCTTTTGCTTTGATATCTTTTATACGCTTTTTTATCTATTCTCTCTATACTCATTAGTCG
>CAZMAZ010000357.1:0-1171 GCA_964564255.1 uncultured Clostridium sp.
ATTGAGACATTTTCCTAGAATAACTATTAAGACATTATCATAGATTAATCATACTATTTATAATTCTTTTAATTAATGACTTTACAAAGTAAATAATATATGATATAATATTATATATAAAGTAATTAGGAGTGAGTTTATCTCACTCCTAAAATAATTTTAAGGACGGTTTATGGATAATAAAATATTAAATCAAATTAAATTAATGGCTAATGAAAAAGCTAAACAATTAAATTTAGAAATTATATCTGTTGAATGGGTAAATGAATATGGAAGTAACATATTAAGAATCATAGCTGATTCTCCTACTTTTCTAGATATTGATCAAGCAACTGCTTTAAATGAAGCGATAAGTGTAGAGTTAGATAATTATGATAATATCACTGAAGAATATATGTTAGAAGTATCATCTCCAGGAATAGAAAGAGAATTAAGAAATGATGATGAAATATTAAAAAGTATTAATGAATATGTGCATATTGATTTTATCAATCATTATAAACTTACCCCAAAAAATTCAATTTTAGATTTAGAAGGGTACTTAAGAAATTATGTAAATAATGTTTTAGAAATTGAATATAATAATAAAGGACAAATAAAAAAAGTATTGATTAATAAAGATGAAATTAAATTAATAAGACTAGCTATTAAATTTTAGGAGGAAGTATGATTAGCAAAAGTTTTTATGAATCATTAGAAGCAATATCTGAAGAGAGATCTCTTGATATTGAAAGAATATTAGAAAAAGTGGAAATTGCCATGTCAGTTGCATGTAAAAATAGTGATGTGCCTTACAAAGGAACAATTAAATTAGAAGCTGATGTAGAAAAGAAGGAAATTAAATTTTATAATTATTACTATGTTGTTGAAGCAATTGATCCAGAAGGACCAAGAGGACAATTAACATTAGAAGAAGCAAAATTAATTAAACCTAAAATTAAAGTTGGTCAAGAAATAAAAGAAAAAGTTGTTTTATCTGTTTTCAAAAGAAAAGCAGCTTCAATGTTTAGACAAAACTTATTAAATGAATTAAAAAGTTTAGAAAGAGAAGAGGCTTTAGATTTCTTTACTGACAAAATTGGTGAAATTATAACAGCTCGTGTTGTTAATAAAAACGATCGTTTTGTTACTTTTTCTTTAGGTAAAGGAATTGATGCAACAATGTCTTATT
>CAZMAZ010000358.1:0-1167 GCA_964564255.1 uncultured Clostridium sp.
CTCCTTCTTGAAAAATGTAAAAGGTTGGTATATAATAGTTGTATTATATTTTATTATCCTTGCTCAGCTTATGTTAGCACAACATCAAATATTTGTCAACGGTGGAATAATATGGATTTAATGAATTTATCAAGTTATTACTACGATTTGCCTCAGGAGCTTATCGCGCAGACCCCGCTTGCGGACAGGGCGGCCTCCCGCCTGCTGGTGTACGACCGCGCTGCCGACAGAATCACCCACGGCGTTTTTACCGATATACTCGGGTATTTCAATAAGGGGGATTGCCTTGTTCTTAACGACACCAAGGTCATTCCCGCACGCCTCTGGGCGACAAGCGACCGCAATGCCGGCGATATCGAGGTGGTTTTGCTCTCGCCCGTTAAGGGGGACGGCGTTGTTTGGAAGTGCTTAACGCGCCCCGGCAAAAAAACAAAGCCCGGCACGGTTTTGACCTTCGGCGGCGGGCTTATGACGGGCACGGTGCTCGATGTGGCCGAGGAGGGCACACGGCTTATAGATTTCAAATGCGCCGCGCCTTTTCTCGAAACGGTGGAGCAGATAGGCGTTATGCCGCTGCCGCCGTATATTACAGCGCGACTTGAGGACAAGGACAGGTATCAAACCGTTTACGCCCGTGAGCAGGGCAGTGCCGCCGCGCCGACTGCGGGTCTGCACTTCACGCCGGAGCTTTTGCAGGCGCTTACCGACAAGGGCGTTATTATCGAAAAGGTGCTTTTGCACGTCGGGCTGGGTACGTTTCGCCCCGTTAAGGAGCAGGATTTGCGTAACCACAAAATGCACAGCGAATACATAAGGGTAACAAAAGAGGCGGCGGACAACATCAACGCCGCAAAAGCCGCAGGCGGTAGGGTGATATCCGTCGGCACAACCTCGTGCCGCACGCTTGAAAGCGCCGCGGACGACAACGGCATTCTCCACCCTACCGAGGGACAGACCGATATATTCCTGTACCCCGGCAAGCGCTTTAAGATAACGGATGCGCTTATAACCAACTTCCACCTGCCGGAAAGCACGCTTATAATGCTGGTTTCCGCTTTCGCGGGGTACGAAAACACCATGCGTATATATAAGGAAGCCGTTGACCGCCGCTACCGCTTTTTCTCCTTCGGGGATGCTATGTTGATTGTATAACTCGAAAAGTCAATT
>CAZMAZ010000359.1:0-1165 GCA_964564255.1 uncultured Clostridium sp.
TAAAAATATAAAATTTTATTTGACATATTATAAAAAATTATTATATTATGTATAGAGTATATAAGAAAACTTAAATAAAATTATTTTTAAAGGGGGTTTACTATGAAACATAGTAAAAACAAAATTAATGTTATTATATTTTTAATAGTAGTTATTATAACAATAGCGGGAATTATTTCCTGTAGTGGAGAAAACATTACCGGTAATAGCACAAATGGTTATTCATATTGGGAAGATATTACAGACATAGAACAACCGGTAACTAACGAAATACTTATTCCGTCTACTACGAACGATGTACCAACTTGGGGAACAGATGATACGATAGTTCCTACGCCAACACCAACTCCTACGCCAACACCAACTCCTACTCCACAGCCTACTTACGAAGCGCGCACTTATTTGAATGTCTACGCTCCGTTTACCAAGTGGGACAATACAGATGGCTACAATAAGAGAATAAGTTATCAAGATACTAACACTATCACAGAGCTTTGGAAACTTATGATATCTAACGGAGATGGCAAGGGACAAGGTAGAAGATGGTTTATAAGAGATGGAGACAATCATAGTCAAGCCTATCCGTATGACAAGATAGTGCATTACACGGACTCTCTCAACTATTACTATTTCGATAAGAACTTCGATATAGTTCATGCGGGCAAATATGCTCACAAAGTGAAATTAAAGAAGTTTATCGCTGGCGTGATAGTAAAGTATAGTAGAGGCGACAAACATGGAACTTGGACTATCGGCGGACTCTATCAATGGGTATTGAACCATAGTAATCCTAACACGCAAGGACAGAAAGGTTATACGCATTACAATAATAATAACCTTAACGAATTTATGCGAGGCATACATGTTTGGAACGAAGGCGACTTATCCGTTATACTCATAAATTTAGGTCGTAACGACCGCAAACATGACCAATTTGGCGTAGATGAATATTACAGCACGATAGACAGAAACTACAGACGAAACCCAGAATATTTCATAGGTAAAGACCCTAGTTCATATATGGGCACGGAGCAATACGGTTGGAAAAATGAGAAGTTGAATGTTCGAGTAAACCATGCTTATGCATTTGGCTTTGATGGTGGATTTAACTTTAAATTCTTCCCTGCTAAACCTTTGGATTGGCATTTAGAATAGGTTAGATAAA
>CAZMAZ010000360.1:0-1159 GCA_964564255.1 uncultured Clostridium sp.
GGGCGCAATCTTCCTCTCACTCCGCTGCGAGCGTATTCCGCCCGAAAACCTTTCATCTTTCAAGTCTGTACTTGAAGAGGCAGACGGGCAACGGAAATGAACGACCGATGGAAAAGGGGAGAAAATAAATAGCGGACAGCATACAAACAGGGTTAGTATTGATACCCCGGTTGTATGCTGACCTTGTTTTCTCCCACAGGGGATTGTTCTTTTTACTTTTGAAGAATATGGGGGCAAGCGGCAAATTTCGCTCCCTCTGAAAAAACGGAGGATTAGCCGCCGCCCTTCATTCGGTTCGTTTCCTTGTACCCCTGCTTCAATACCTGCTCAATCTCGCTCCACTTGTACAAGTCCATTCCGCAAAACACATAGTAAGATAGCGTTATTCGGGGTACAGCCTATCTCCTAATTCCGTGATTTAAGGCGAAAGCGCAAGGGGAAATAAGGGCTTAATTCCATTTCGCCCGTGATTCTGCTTTTGTCTTTTCTGTTATTCACACCCCTGCAAACCGATGAAGTCCGCACCATCGGTTTCTATTACCATAAAGCAAAGCGGCACAAAATTGCCGAGCCTGCGCCAAACGCTTGACTGACTGAAGTGCAGTCAGTTATTTTGCTCCCGACAAACGGTCAATGTATGCGCATACAGACCATGAATATTCACCATTAACTCAATTTTACAAGATGGCAAAAAAGAGAAGTTATGAGAACGACGAGGCGTTCAGAAACTTCAGACTGGAAGATTTCCTGCCTTCCATGAACAGACGGGAGCAAGAAGTAAAGGCATCCGAGCCGGAGCATGAATCGGCTGTGAGCGTGGCAGACCTTTTTCCACAGATGGAAAAGCCGGACACATCCGCAGCACAGACGGCGGTGTCCGAAGCCACCACGCCAAGCGGACTGAATGAGCAGGGAACCGCCGACACTGCCGGGGCAAAGGAATCCGCAACGGAAGCGGATGTTTCTGCGGAACGTGTTGTTGTCAGACGCATCAGCGGCAAGCAGCGCAGAGTGTCGCTTGACGAGTACAGCGACACTTATCTGCAAGTTCCCAAGATTACCAACCGCAAGCCGGTGTTCGTCAGCGGTGAGGTGCGTGACGAACTGGATATGATTGCCCGTCGTCTCGGAGGACGGGGCATGAGCGCGTCGGGACTGG
>CAZMAZ010000361.1:0-1156 GCA_964564255.1 uncultured Clostridium sp.
CAATTTCATCTAACTCTAACTCAGTAACTTTTTGAATTTGTACTAAAGAAAATCCCTCTTTATACATATTATATACTGTTTTTTCTAGCCCTTGCTTCAACCCTTTTTCAGTAGCATACTCTAAAGAGGCTTTTTCGTCACGTCTTCCTTTTTCTTTAAGTTCTGCGATACGTTTAAGTCTTTCGTTACCACTTACTTGTTCTAGATTGGAAAGTGCAAATTCAATATCTTTATTCTTTTTCATAATACTTTGAACCTCCTTAGAGTTTGGATTATCTAAAAACATTAACCACTGACACAAATTGTCATTTGGTTTTTTGTTATACAATTCAAATACCTTTGGTAACTCAATTATAACAAGAGTTTGTATTGAAGTCAATGTTTTTTTAGTTTCTTCTTCTAAGTATTTCCATTTAGTAACAGGTGTGTCAAAGTCTTTTAACTCTTCTAGGTTGTAGTCTACAATAAGTATACTAATAACTCTTTTTAGAGCGCTATAATCTTCGCCCTTTTTAAGTTGTCCCGTATAGCACTTGTCGCTATAATATATCATTCTGTTTATAATATTTGGGAAATAGTTTAATTGTATTTCTATGTTACATTGTTCTTTGTTTTCTAGTTCTGCAACTAAGTCCATAACACCTAGTTTTTCATTTACTTCTGTTATACTTACGTATCTGTTTTTATCTATAGTTTTAACAGATATTTTTTCTTTAATTACTTCTGTAAGCATTTTACCAAGTAACTCTTTATTTTCTTCACGAAATAACGCGTGAAACACCACGTCATATTTGGGTGACAATAACTTCATATATATTAAAACCTCCTTATGATTAAAATTTACAGATTAAAAATACGACAAAAACAAAATGAATTAAAAACATATACAAAAAAAATGCAAAATGTATTTGACACTAATAATCTGAATAAAAAGATAAAAAATTATCTTGCACAAATTATACCAGTGTAAAAGGCAATCTGTCAATATGTATAACTTTAATTTTACAATTTACCACAACTTGAATTTTAATATTATAAATTGTATAATATTTATATGAGAAGTTTTATAATTAAAGAAAAATACAACAATTCAAAAATATTAAATGTAATAAAAAAAGAATTTCCTAAAGTAAATATATTATCTTTGAATAAAGCA
>CAZMAZ010000362.1:0-1156 GCA_964564255.1 uncultured Clostridium sp.
TATGGCATATAATAATTCGCAGAAACGCAGAGAAGCTTCTGCATACCGTGATAAAAATGACAGATCAAAATCTTCACAGACCCTTCAAAGCTCACATAGGGATAATTATGAACGTGACAAAATGCCCGAAAGGGAGGAAGATAACGGCCTTATTATCGGAAGGAATCCCGTTATTGAGGCGATGAAGTCGGGAAAGCAGCTCGATACTATTTATATTGATAACGACAGCGGCGGCAGTATCAGCCTTATTTGCAGAATGGCTAAGGAAAGGGATATCGTTGTAAAGCAGGTAAGTCCTGCAAAGCTTGACGCTATGTCCGATGGTAAATCGCACCAAGGCGTTATCGCTTCGGGTGCTTGTGCGGAATATTCAAGCATTGAGGATATCCTTGCTGTTTCAAAGGAGAAAGGAACTGCTCCGTTTATTATAATCTGCGATGAGATAGAAGATCCTCATAATCTTGGAGCTATTATCCGTACAGCCGAGGCGGCAGGAGCTGATGGTCTTATTATCCCGAAAAGACGCAGTGCTTCACTTAATCAGACGGTTTATAAGACCTCTGCAGGTGCGGCAAGCTATCTCCCTGTTGCAAGAGTATCAAACCTTGCGGCGGCTATTGATGAGCTTAAGGAAAATGGTGTATGGATATACGGCACTGACGCTTCGGGCGAGGATTACAGCAAGGTCGATATGAGCGGAGCTTGTGCAATAGTTATCGGTTCGGAGGGCTTCGGTATGGGCAGACTTACAAAGGGAAAATGCGATTTTCTGCTAAAATTGCCGATGTTCGGTCACGTTAATTCGCTGAATGCCTCCGTTGCGGCAGGAATATTTATGTACGAGGCTGTTCGCAGAAGAGAAATGAAGAAATAATCGATCGGTGGTGAAGAAATTTGTCAGATAAGCTTTACTCAATTGATGATATACTTAGTGAATATTCGGGCAAGGGCAAAGCTAAGTCCGATAATTCGGGCGAAAATCCCGTAAAATCCGATGAAAAGACTGAGAAGGACGTTGTTACCCTGCATAATACCGATATTTTCGATAAAATAGAGGAAAAGGACAAGCCTGCTCCAAAGGCGGAAGAAAAAAAGCCTTTTGAGGAAAAATACAGCAAGCTTTCCGAGAAAATGAGCGAGGTCGCAAAGCGTGAGA
>CAZMAZ010000363.1:0-1153 GCA_964564255.1 uncultured Clostridium sp.
TTAACAAGTTTAAATTTTAAAATCAATTCTGATTTTAACCAAGAAACAGATATGTTATCAGATATTGTAACTAAAACTGAAATTTCAAGAAATACTCAAAGTCCTGAAGCCTATGTCTTTTTAACCGTAACTTCCCCTAAAGAAAACAATCTTCCTTTTTATTTTGAAGTTACTATGGGTGTTAATGTTTTTTGGGATAAAGAATGTGATGAAGCGTTTATTGATGCTATTTTAAAAAGTAATGTTCCTGCTTTGATTTTATCATATGTCCGACCAATAATCAGTATACTAACATCTAATTCAGGTTATCCAACATATAACATTCCGTTTTTAGACTTTAGAAAAAATGACAATGAAAAGTAATAGATCAATAATACTTAATTTAATACTAATTTAATAATAAATCCGTGAACAGCGTAAGCAAACTGTTCACGGATTTATTATTTTGACTAAAAACACAAAAACAGAAAGGAAGTCTATTAATTATGGCAAATGGTATTTCAGAAATTATGGCACAGTCTGTTGATAGACTTGTTTCACAAAGAATTAACAATGCACCTTACGATAGAACCTATTCGGGGATAATTTCCGAAGTTTTGTTTGAACCTACTACAAAAATAGACGATGTAAAATTCGGACAGTATAAAATCCGTTATGGAACAGGTGCTGAAAAAATAATAAAATTAAATGACGGTTTAGTACACGAAATTGGGGAAAGAGTTAAGGTTTATGTCCCCGAAAATGATATGAGCAGAATGTTCATTGAACCTGTTGTAAAACGCATTATTCCATATAAAATAGTTTATGACGATGAAAAAACATCGTTTATTGAGCATAGAAAAGTACAAACCAATGGCAAGGTTTATGAAATAGAGAGTGAATACAAGCTTACAGTAAAAAACAAAGGTACTGATAAGGAAGAAGTTACAAAAATGACTTTTCCTGACGGAACAGAGGTTGTTTTTGAAGGCTGGGATATTTAAGGTGGTGAAAATATGGCAGATACGGAAAAATTTTATGGTGTAAAGCTTACTGACGCTACTGGTAAGGTTTATTATACAGAGGTTAATGTAAAACAGGGATTAAAACATAATATCAACATTCAAACTCATAAACCGATTAGCAGTAAATATCCACATTCAATTATTATAGG
>CAZMAZ010000364.1:0-1148 GCA_964564255.1 uncultured Clostridium sp.
GGCAAGACGAGAGGCGTGCATTTGCACTGCCGACGGAAGAGCCTCGGGCTCTACCTAAAAACGCTCGGCTAAACCTAAAACAAAAACTTAATAGTAAACAAAATAACTTATATGTGCTTCTATGGCTCAGTTGGTAGAGCAATTGATTCGTAATCAATAGGTCGGCGGTTCGAGTCCGCCTAGAAGCTCCAAAATTCGCACCACAAAGGTGCGTTTTTTATTTTATTGTCATAAAAATCTTGACAATGCGGTAAAATAATGTTACCATATTGGTAAGTAAAGGAGAAAAATTATGACAATAGGAAACAAAATGAAAGAATTGATGAAGGCTCAAAATATTTCACAAAAAGACTTGTCAATTAGGTTAAACACGACGGAAGCCACTATATCTAGATACATCAACAACCAACGCGAACCAAATGCCGAAACCTTAGCAAATATCGCAACCGCACTAAATACTTCTATAGATTTTTTGTTGGGCAAATCCGCATCCGAAGAAATTGATTGTGATTTTGGAAAATTAAAAGTTTTTGTTGCAAGAAATGCCACTAATCTTACACAAAGCGAAAAACTTGAAATTATAAATATTTTATTGAAAAATAAGGATAATTTTTAGTGGAACAACTTCATAACGAAAGATACGAACAGATTAAGGAATCTGTTGTGGCAACATTTGAAAAATATGGAGTAAAAACAATCCCAATTGACTGCTTTGAATTGGCACGAAAAATGGGATTTAAAATAGTTCCATTTTCACAACTAGACGATGAGCAATTGAACGCATTGCGTTTTTGTGAAGGCGAAGCGATTATGTTTATAATTAACAACGACAAATACATCTTTTACAACGATATAAACAACAATTCTACCAGACAAAGATTTTCAATTTTTCACGAAATTGGGCACTATATTCTAGGGCACAAACAAGAAAGCGAGTTGGCAAGGCTAGAAGCAAACTTTTTTGCAAGTTATGCTATTGCCCCAATTCCCCTAATATGGAAAACTGATTGTAACACCATATTAAAAATGTGTAAAACTTTTGATGTTTCATTTGATTGTGCTACCAAAGTAATATACAACTTTGAAAATTGGCAAAGAATAACAAAAACAAACCTGAAGTCTTATGAAGAAAAGTTATTAGACCTTTT
>CAZMAZ010000365.1:0-1136 GCA_964564255.1 uncultured Clostridium sp.
AGGGTTATACCACCCACACTTGTTCTTGTGGTGATAGTTACGTAGACAACTATGTCAACGCCACCGGACATAGCTACAATGACTGGTCTCAGACCAAGGCTCCCACTTGCACCGAAAAAGGTGAAGAGAAGAGAACTTGCAAGAACTGCGACCATTATGAGACGAGAGAGGTCGCGGCAACGGGACATACCTACACCAATGTAGTTACAGCCCCGACCTGCACTGAAAAAGGTTATACCACGCATACTTGCTCTTGCGGGGACAGTTACATAGATAGCTACGTTGAGGCTAACGGACACAATTGGGGCGAGGGCGTTGTAACCAAGCAGCCTACCGAAGAGGCGGACGGCTTGCGCGTGTACACTTGCGGTGTTTGCGGAGATACCAAGGAAGAGACGATTGAAAAACTTCCGACATCACCTGACAGCGATAGCAATACAAGCGCTTACGCACCGACGGATGACACGGCTTCATGTAGTTGCGGATCTGTTGCTATTCAGTGTATTGCGACCTTCTGCGGGATCCTCGGCATGGCAATAACCGTTATAAAAAAGGTAAAATAACCGTTCACCAATACTTAAGCAAATGGGAAATACCCGATTAGATAGCCCCACGCCACGGATCAATAAATCCGTGGCGTGGGGCTACGATTTATCTGCCTATCTGTCATACCGTTAATCGGAATTCATAGTTGACCGCAATTTTATGTTCCTTGGAAATGCGGTTATGCCGTCACCTTCTTTTTCATCGCCGGGACCCATCCCCAAAAGCTCGGATATATGCTCCGCAATGTATGAAGCAGCTTTTCCGATAAGACCGGTTGCCGTCGCAGTGACAAGCTCTACGGACGCTAAGTTCTTGGAATGCTAATACCGGCTCTTACACAGTCTACTGCACTGACGGTGAGATCAGCAAGTAAAGCGACAAAGCGGACAGCGCAACAACAAAAAGAATTTATAAATTGAATAGATTCTTGCATCTCCCTCCTGCCGTCCGGCGGGAGGGAGATGTTGTGTAATCCTAATAATATTCTTGCACATAAAAGTGTGACCTCGTTTTTATCGTGGTGAGATTTTTTCTCATAATGTACATTTGTCAATGATGTGAGACCAAAAAGGGAAAAAGAAATTGGTTAG
>CAZMAZ010000366.1:0-1128 GCA_964564255.1 uncultured Clostridium sp.
GAGATAAGCAAATTCAAAATCGGAGGATTGCAAGCCGAAAATATTACTGCAGATTTTTCGATATGTAATAACATATTGAAAATGAAAAATATAAAGGGAAATGCATACGGCGGTTCCGTTTCGGGAAAATCGGAATATAATTTCCTAAAAACATTATCGTTAAGTGAAATATCAGGCAAAAATGCACAAATGAGCTATTTGTTCAAAACACTGACGGGCAATGATGACGGAACCGTCGGAACAGTTGATTATAAGCTTAAACTAAGCAGTGTCGGAACAAAATATACCCAACAACTCAGAACATCAAAAGGTTACATGGAATTTGTTGCAACAAATGGTGTTATGGGCAAGTTAGGGCAGTTTGAACATTTCCTGCATGCTCAAAATTTGATTAGTGACAGCATCTTTAAAACAAGTTTGTATAAGTTGTCACGGGCAATTAAACCGAAAAATACAGGTGTATTTACCGTTACAAAAGGAAGAACGGAAATTTTGAATGGTATTGCAATATTGAAATCGTTGACGGTCGAAGGTCCGAACATGAGTTTTTATGTGACGGGAAAAATTAATCTTTTGAATGATGTTTCCGACGTGAAAATTTACGGCAGAATTTCTCAAGATGTTGAAAATGCCTTAGGTTCATTTGCTTCACGTTCTTCTCAAACAATACTGACCACTTCTTCTCAAACTTCAATCGGAAATATTTTTTATGATGATTACAATACCTCTCTTCCGAAAGCAATGATTGATGCCATTCCTCCGTTAAACCCGAATACGGGATTATCGTCAAGACCTTTTGTTGTCGTTATAAAAGGTGCTCCCGATAATATAAATTCAGTTAAAAGCTTCAAATGGGTTGTCGATTCTACAACTGCTCCGTCACCTGTTTTGAGGGAAGTTGAGGTTGAAAAAGTTTCTAAACCCGTACAATCGGAAGAACCGCCGCAAAATGACGTTTCAAAACCTCAAAGTACACAAATTCAAAGACAACAACAAACACCGAAACCGTCCGATTTGCCGTCATTTATGGATAATTTACCGGATAACATTAATTAGTTGTCTTGAATTTTTTAAATAATCAATCTGTTCTTGCCCGATTTCTTCCCCAAGAATTAAAAGCGGTATCCC
>CAZMAZ010000367.1:0-1124 GCA_964564255.1 uncultured Clostridium sp.
TCATCGCATGCGGATGCATTCAGCCAAGTATCCGCAAAATGTCCCGCGCAATATTCAAAATAACCGGCGGCGCAAACCATGGCGCCGTTGTCGCCGCAAAGCGATGTCGCCGGCAAAAGCAGGTGCACACCGCAAGTGTCGCACATGGCTTGCATCGCCGCACGCAGGTGACTGTTTGCGGCAACGCCGCCCGCCATCACCAATGTTTTGCATCCCGTCGCTTGCAATGCCGCTTCGGTCTTTTTAACCAGTGCCTGCACGACCGCACGGGTATAGGATGCCGCAAGGTTGGCATGATCGATTTCCTCGCCCTTTTGGCGTGCCCCGTTAATCAGATTCAGCGCTGCCGTTTTGATTCCGCTGAAGGAAAAATCCAGATTGTCCCCAAGGAGTGCGGGAGAGGGCAATTTATAGGCAAGCGGATCCCCCTCGTGTGCCAAACGATCCAGTGCCGCACCGCCCGGATAGGGCATGCCGATGACTCTGCCGACCTTGTCAAACGCCTCTCCGGCGGCATCGTCGCGCGTTGCGCCGATTTCGCGATAGTCGGTATGCGACTCGACAAAATAGAGTGAGGTATGTCCCCCCGACACCACAAGCGCAAGATACGGAGGCGTCAGTGTCGGCTCGGCAAAATATGCCGCTCCGACATGTGCATGAATGTGATTGACCGCAACCAACGGAAGATGATGGGAAAACGCAAAGGATTTGGCAAAATTGACGCCGACAAGCAATGCTCCGATCAATCCCGGATGCGACGTCACGGCAACCGCTCCCAAATCGCACGGCGATACCCCCGCCTGCGCAAGCGCCTGCGCCGTCACCCCGGATACCGCTTCAATATGGGCACGGCTGGCAATCTCGGGCACGACACCGCCGTAAAGTCTGTGCGTCTCAATCTGCGATGCCACGATATTTGATAAAATACGCGCCTGTCCTTCTCCCATCTCCACCACTGCGGCAGAGGTCTCATCACAGGAGCTTTCCATTCCGAAAATCAGCATTTTGTTTTCCTCCTTCACTCTTCACTTCTTTAGTCGATTGTAAAACTGCGTTTTACAATCGACTATTTGCACGCGCTTATCGCCGCTCGTCAAAATCTGCGATTTTGACGGCTCCCCTCG
>CAZMAZ010000368.1:0-1120 GCA_964564255.1 uncultured Clostridium sp.
CCTTAATTTAAAGCCCGTACGCGTGCAAAGCGACGGGCTTTTTTGCATATACTTTTGTATCCTTTATCACTCCATACCACCAAAAAACGGGAACGGAGGTCAAAATGCGAAAACACTTTTCGATTCTGCTTTTTTTATGTCTTCCTTTTTTACTGTGCACCTGCGGCAGAGAAACGCGAAGCAGTACCGATATTTTACGTGCGATTTGCGCAAAGGAAGCCGCACTTCCGAACGGACGCATCTATGCCGCAAAGGCGACCGATGGCGAGGTGCAGGCAGACGAGACATTGATTGCGGCACTTTACGGCGAGGAGGCTCTGTCTTCCGCGCTGTCTCTGTGCGAATCGTATGCGCTCTTTCTGCCGTCGGTTCCGCATCCGTGCGAATTCGGCGTCTTTTTCTGCCAAAGCGCCGACGGCGCCGATACGGTTGCACGCATGTGTATGCGCAGAAGAGAAGAACTGATTGTCGCATGGCGCGGTCATGAATGGGAAACATATCCCATTAACGCCACCGTGCGCATCTGCCGCATGGAAGGGAAATACGTTGTTCTCTTTTTGGCGGGCGCCGATGCGGACGCGGCATACCGTGCGGCGCGCGGGTACGGCTGACAGCCGTTATGCAAAGCGGCAGATCAGCCAATAAATGACGCCCCAAATTGTCCCCGCCAGGGTGCCGTACAGCAAAACGGGTCCCGCAACCGTGAAAATTTTGGCGCCGACGCCTAAAATCATGCCCTCGGATTTGGCATCGATTGCGGGCGAAACCACCGCATTTGCAAATCCCGTAATCGGAATCAGCGTGCCGGCGCCTGCGTGTTTGGCAATTTTATCAAACAGCCCCAGAGCGGTCAAAATAACGGCAATGGCAATCAGGGTAACCGAACAAAGAAGCCCGGCATCCTCTTCATTGCATGCGCATACGCGCATGTAAAGCGTTTTCAGCCCTTGCCCGAAGGCGCAAATGCATCCGCCGACCAGGAATGCGCAAATTCCGTTTTTCAAAACCGGTGATTTCGGTGCGCGGGCATCCACATATTTTCGATAGGTTTCTTTTTCCATGTGCATGAATGTCATCCCTCCTTGTGCGCAGGTGAATTATAGCAATCAATAACAGTATG
>CAZMAZ010000369.1:0-1118 GCA_964564255.1 uncultured Clostridium sp.
GCCGGGCGCAGTGCCAGATACAGCACCGTTGCTACCACCACGGCGACCACCGCATTGACCAGCGTTGTCATTGCGCCGATCTTGACCCAGATCTTTGCCGCATCCTGGGGCACGCCCAGCACATAGGTCTTGTAAAAGTAGCCCACCAGAGGATCGGCCACCACATTAAACGCCATACCGGCAGCGCAGGAAAGTGCCGTGGTCAGGGGCAGGCGTTTCTTGTTCTCACGGATGCGGAAGACCTTGTGGGCAACCAGACCGGCGATCAGGCCAATGCCCAGCTTCAGCAGAAAGGTTTTGGGGGCAGAGGTCACATATCCGGAAGTCAGATCCGCAATGGTCAGCCCCACGGCACCGGACATACCGCCCCACAATCCCCCCAGGAACAATGCGCCCAACACGCAGAACACATTGCCCAGATGGAATGCCGTCTTTTCGCTGCCCACCGGGATATCGATCCGCAGGAAGGCAAAGCCCACATAGCACAGCGCCGCAAACATCGCCGCCATGGTCAGCTTCCGGGTATCCGCCGTCTTTCGCCCCGGAACGAAGGAAGCGCACAGCAGCACGCCGCCCACGATCAGCAGGATCAGACTCAGCGCAAAGACCATAGTCTCTCCGGCAGTGGCGCCTTCCCGGATCGCCGCTAGACGGGTCACCAGTGTCAGGATCAGGCCGGTCAGGGTAGTCAGCCCCAGCAGGCAGGTTTTCCATATTTTCTTACCGTTCATTTCAAATCCCTCCGAAATCAAGTTGTGGCTATCATACCACTTTCTGGCAATAAATACAGTGCCACTTTTTCACTATATTTCAATGCCAGTTGCATTTGCTTTTTTCCGAATGCACAAAAGATTTGTCGAAATCCATTGAAATTTGCAAAAAGGTCTGTACAATATTCCAAATCAGTGCTACAATACTACCAGAATCAATTTGAAAGGGGAACCTATTTACTATGAGACTGATCGTAGCAAAGGATTATCAGGACGTCAGCCGCAAGGCTGCCAACATCATCGCCGCACAGGTACAGCTGAAGCCCGACTGCGTGCTGGGTCTGGCCACCGGCTCCAGCCCCATCGGCACCTACAAGGAGCTGATCGCCAAGTACGAATCCGGCGACC
>CAZMAZ010000370.1:0-1112 GCA_964564255.1 uncultured Clostridium sp.
TTTCTTTGTTGACGACTACCGTTTCGAATCAATCTATCGTAATCCCGATAAAAGCCTGCCAAAGTTTGCTCAGTACCGTTTTGTTCTGACACCAGACTATTCACTATATGCAGATATGCCTATGTGGAGACAAATCGAGTCAGTAGGGAAAAACAGATGGTGTGGGGCTTGGTGGCAAAAACGAGGCTTGACGGTTATTCCAACAGTTAGTTGGAGTAACTATCCAAGTTATGATTTCTGCTTTGATGGGATCGAAGAAGGAAGCTGTGTTGCGATTGGGATGATTGGTTGTAAAAGAAACAGAACGGGATTCATGCATGGTTATGATGCCATGCTTGAGCGTATTCAGCCAGAAAACATTATTTGCTTTGGGAAACCATTCAAAGAAATGCGCGGCAACATCATTCCGATTGATTACCTGCCTTCTCGAAAGGGGGTACGCTGAGATGGGTGGACGCGGAACCTACGCATTGGGGAATAATGTCCCCTACACATATAAAACAGTTGGATACATTGATGGTGTTAAAATACTCCAAGGCTTACCCGGTTATAAAGGCTTGCCTGTTGAGTCGCACACCAGCAAAGCATATATACAGCTCTACCCAGACGGAAACTTTCATATGCTACGCGAGTATGACGACGACCACTATTTAGTAAGAGAAATTGCTTATCATTTTGAGCCGAAACTATCTGGAAATTATGAACCTGTCTTACATGTACACGAATACAGTCGTGACTTCAAAAGTCGAAGTTCTCGTCTAGCCACGCCAGCCGAACGTCTCAAATACAAAAGATACTTGAAGGGGGTGAAATAAATGCACGATGGCAACGTAAATGACTTTTTAACTAGCGCTACCTATGAAGAGGTTGCTGTACTCTACAAAGAATCGAAGTATTTCTTTTACGGAATTATCTACGATAAGTCAACAAAGCGATACTCATTTGTTGTGGAGCGTTTTACCCTCGACGGAAATTTTGTTGAGACAACATATGACAAAACAGCACCTACCATGGAAGAATGCATGACAGAATTTCTCCAAACCCCCATCATTGAGGGCAAGACATTCTGGCAATTAGAAAAAGATATGACTTGGATTGAATGCTGGTAATTA
>CAZMAZ010000371.1:0-1108 GCA_964564255.1 uncultured Clostridium sp.
ACTATCGTAAGAACGGGACCGCGAACACCCTCAAAGGAATTCAACTTGTTAAGAGCTTTGTTCATAAAGAACCTCCGTATATAAATTAATTATTAACAATCACCATATAGTATATCTTTTTTTGCGCGAAAATTCAAGCCCTTTTGGGAAAATAATAATAAATTTATAAAAAATCGGAGTGGATTTTAAAAAATCAGTAATCCAAAGTGTGATCCGCCTCGTACCTCTCTCCGTATTGCTCATAATAGCCCCTGTCGGTGAATGCATAAGGACTGTTTTCATCGCCGAGCACCATCTCCGGCAGATTTATAAGCAAAAAGCAGAAGCCGAACATAACAACCACCGCCGATATCCATTGCCTGAGCGTCGGACGCTTTGCTGAACCCAGAAAAAGCTCCTTTGCAAGGCAAATTACAATTGGCAAAAATCCGAATAATGAGGTGACGAGCCCGGGGGAATAGAGCACGTTCATTCCGTAATCGCCGAACGTCCTCATCGACGTTATGCCTATGACGATATGGATTATCACCTCAAAGGCGGAGAATAGCATAACCGATATGCCCGCAGGCTTGCGAAATCCCCAAAATTTCAAAACTATACAGCCCAAGAGTACGCCGCCGAAATTCGTTATCATATCGGTAAGTCGGTTCATCGGATATCTGCTCAAAACGGACGAGCCGTGGTCGATATTGTAGGAATAGTGCAATCCTCCGGGAAGCACCCATTCCTCAATTACATGCAGTACAAGCACTATTACGGCAAGTGTACAGAGAATATTGATTTTGTCCCATACTTTACGATTCTTGTATATTTTAAATCCGAGTATTATGGCGATTGCTACCATAACATAAAGCCACACGGAAAGCCATGCATTAATTATTGATTCCATTTTAATTCTCCTTTTGCGGTATTACGGGAAGATACAGGTAACTGTCATATTTGCCGCCGGTGTAAATGCGATGCCTGCCCTTGTTGTGGTCTTTCGGCATTTCGGCGGTATCCACCTTAGAACCGGCAAACATTTCTTCGCCTCCGATGGTATACGTTTCGGGATTTTCGTCCGGCATATAGGTAAAGCCCTCTTTCGGCAAATTGATTTTTGCCATTT
>CAZMAZ010000372.1:0-1098 GCA_964564255.1 uncultured Clostridium sp.
TAAATCTTGGAAGTGAAATTACTAATGGAAGTGAAATTACTTATAAAGAAAAGGACGTTTGTAAATATAATACCGACGGTTCTCGTAATGAGTATATTTACTATGATGGCGTGATTTCACAATATGCAGAATATGGTTCGAACGGTGGCGTTACTAAGCAGTGCAGATATGATGAAAACGGCAAATTAGCTACCACTATCGTATATGAGCGTGATCCCGAAAATGGCATGCACACGAAAATATATGATTCCGAGGGTAAGCTGACAGAGGAAACATACAACGGAGAATATAACGGTGCGGAATATCGTATAACAAAAGAATATGACTCAAACGGTATGTTAACAAGGGAAGAATACGATAGCAATGATGTGGACGGAGACATAATAAAAAAGACATACGATTCCGAAGGCAGGCTGATAACGGAAGAAATATGCAAAATGCCCTTCGGTGAACTTGTGCGCAAAAAGACATACGAATACGATTCAAACGGCAAACTTATAGCGGAAAAAGAATACAATTCGGACAATGAGCTTGTAAAGGAAAAAAGATACGATGATTAATTAAAAATGTTATGCCGAGCGTGCGGAGAAATTACTCGTACTGCTCGGCTTTTTTTAACATGGTTGCCGCAATGTGACGGGCGAAAAGCGGATTGTGAGCATTTCAAAGCAAATTTGCGTTATTTTTCCGGTGAAAATTTACCGTTGAAAATTACCCTTAACACATTTTTTGCCAAAAGTGTAAAATATGTATGGGATATAATGATGTGAACCCAAAAGAGTAAATTCAAATTAAAGCAAGATAAAATGACCATAAAAAAGTTAAAGCTACGGATATTTAAAGGCTCCCTTGTGTAAAGGGGAGAATGTTAAAACGCTGTCGCATTTTAACAACCGTTTTTGCCAAAGCAAAAACCTAAAAAGTCGACTGAGAGATTGTCGAATTAAAAGCTGCAAATGGTTTTATTACCAATATTATCTCGATATAATTTCTAAAAAGGTTCATATCATTTGACAACGCAGAAATTTTTACCAAAAAATGTAAAAAAAGCCCTTGACAAAAAACGAAATAGGAGTTATAATATACAAGCTTGATGAG
>CAZMAZ010000373.1:0-1098 GCA_964564255.1 uncultured Clostridium sp.
CCCCGGGAAAGCCGCACCATGGTGTCGTAAATGGCGGCATCGCCGTGGGGGTTCAGGCGCATGGTCTGGCCCACGATGTTGGCGGACTTGGTGCGGCCGCCTGTCAGCAGTCCCATTTTGTACATGGTATACAGCAGCTTGCGGTGGGAGGGCTTAAAACCGTCGATCTCAGGGATCGCACGGGAGACGATCACCGACATGGCATAGGGCATATAGTTGACTTCCAGCGTCTCGGAAATCGGCTGCTCCGTGGTGGAACCATGCAGCCCCATAATGCCGTCGGTGTTGATTTTTTTCTTGTTTTGTTCCGGTTGTTTCTTCTTTGCCATGGTTGGCTCCTTATCATAAATGCCACCCGAACTCCGGGCGACCTGGTTGATCCTTGTATTGTTCTAGTTTTTGCGGATTTTCGTCAATGTATCGCCAGATTTCACGGTAATCCGCATCATTGCGGATCACATGATCGTAAAACCCCTTCTGCCAGATCCCGGTGCCGAATGATTTGGAAACATAGCCTTTCATCTGCTTAACGATCATCGGGATCGTAGGGGCGACCATTGGTCGCACGTCTGTGCCTGCATGAATTTGAAGCAACAGATGGACGTGGTCGGGCATGACAACATAATGATCGACTGTAACAGAAGGATAATGGGTCGGGATCTGCCGGATGCTCTGCTCCACAAAAGCACCGCAGGGGGTCAAGGGCACATTCCGGGCGGTGAGGCGATCCACGGTGCCATTCTCCCAGAACAGATTTTGCCGTTGATGCGTGCATATTGTCAGGAAGTAGGCACCGGGGGTGCTGTAATCGTGATTTTTCAGGCGATTTTGTTTTCTTTTCGCAAATTCCACAGCAGTTCCTCTTTTCCCATGAACGGATGCGGGAGACCACTGGTCGCCCCTACGGTGTAGAGGGGAAGGTGTTTTACGAAATATCCGCCAGTTCCAGGTACTGGGCGCCGTGCTCGGCGATGAAATTTTTGCGTTCCTGCAGGCCGTCGCCCAGGAGGAAGTCGAAATAGTGGGCGGTGCGTTCGGCATCTTCCGGCATGACCTTGATCAGCCGCCGGGTCTCCGGGTTCATGGTGGTCATCCACA
>CAZMAZ010000374.1:0-1093 GCA_964564255.1 uncultured Clostridium sp.
GCGTATTGCAACTGACGGTTTTGAGAGTCATCTCTGCCTCCTATTCTCACATTCCACAGTATGTTAGCACAGCAATCCCTACAACGCAACTGATTTTTAAAAATTTTTTTAAAGTTTTTTACAATGCCACTAAAATGTGTATTTGCAATTTATCAAAAATATCTATATTTATCGACTTAATGCATATTTTTATCAAAACCTTGACTTTTTGAGTGTAAATAGTGTATATTTTTATCGATAAATCTAGCAAAGGGGCGCATATGAATAAGGATAACAAAGAAATTTCCAAGGCGACATTAAACCGTCTCCCTTCATATCTCAAATATTTGTATCAACTTGACAAACTGAATGTGGCAACCGTATCCAGCACCACCATTGCAAACGGGCTCAATCTCAACCCCGTGCAGGTTCGCAAGGATATCGCACTCGTAGCAAGCGTTGCGGGCAAGCCGAAAATGGGCTATGTCACAAAAGAAATCATCGCAGATCTTGAGAGTTTCCTTGGCTACAACAACACTCACGATGCCATTTTGGTGGGAGTTGGCGGACTTGGCAAAGCATTCCTTGGCTATGGTGGTTTTGAAAACTACGGCTTGAACATCGCTGCCGCGTTTGACAAAAACGAAAAACTTATCAACACAAAAGTCAACGGCAAGCCTGTATATTCAATGTCAAAACTCAAAGAAGTTGTTGAGCGTTTCAACATACAAATCGGCATCATAACCGTGCCGACATATGCTGCACAAGAAGTGGCCGACGTGCTTGTAAACGCCGGTATAAAGGCAATATGGAACTTTGCTTCAATCCATCTCAACATCCCGTCAAATATAGCCTTAAAAAACGAAGACTTGGCATCATCCCTTGCCCTGCTTAGTTTGCAAATTCAATCAGGTAGAAATGAATGAAAAAGAGCCAAAAGGCTCTTTTTTAATGAATAATGTATAATTAATAATGAATAATTAATAATTGATGGCGGGACACCCGCACCCGACCGTGTCAGTCATCGCAGTGATGATGGCAACAATCGCATATTATAATTTGTCATTGCGTCAATGCCAAGTGAGAAAACTTGCTGGCAAGGGTTTTCGAACGC
>CAZMAZ010000375.1:0-1089 GCA_964564255.1 uncultured Clostridium sp.
CCATCGGCACCACGGCGGTTATGAACGAAGTGGATTGGCTCATGGTGGGCAGTGCTGCACTGCTGGCCGGTGTGCTGTCCCTGCTGACTTCTTTGACCGGTCTTCCTGAATGTAAGGAAGATACCGAAGAGGAAGTAGCGGGATAAAAAATAAGCCTGTGGGAGCGCTTCTGCGCTCCTTTTTGGCGTAAGGAGTGAAGAAAATGGCAGTTGGAATTGCACACGCAGTGATGTCCGAGAACAAGGACAAGTATGGGGAAGTTGGGGATCAGCTACAGACAAGCTCCACCAATGACCGGAAGGGAGAAATCCGCCTGGCGGACTGGTACAACCGAAGCGGCGGATGGGAAGAGTACCTGGAATGCACCGACCGTGATCTTGCAGAAAAGGCAGCGGCATGGGCTGTTAAGATTGCCAACAGTAAGAACTATGGATATTCCCAGGGCGGTGGCTCCAAGGATGGCCGCTGGTCTGGATACAAGTCCATAAAATCCGTGGGCTTTGATAAGGGACAGGGGAACTTTGACTGTTCCGCTCTGGTCATTGCCTGTTACGTTCTGGCCGGGTGTCCCGGACTGAAAGCGACAGGGTACACAGGCAATATGTCCAAGTACCTCATGGCCACAGGGAAGTTTAAGAAGTACACGGATTCCAAGCATACGGCTTCGGCCGCCTCTGCCAAGATAGGCGGCGTGTATGTGACCAAAGGGGCGCATACGGCCATGGTTGTTTCCGGTGTTCCCCTTCCAGATGCTACAGAAACATCCGGCAGCGCAACGAAGGCAAGCCCCTATGTGCTTGTGTCCGGTTCCGTGTGGGTAAGAAGTAAGCCCAGCACGGCGGGAGATAAAACCATGGTGGCCAGAAAGGGAGACAAGCTCACCTACCTGAATGAAACCGTGACGAACAGTGACGGGACTAAATGGTACAAGGTTGATACAGCTAAAGGCACCGGGTATATTTCTGCTTTTGCAAACAAAAAGAATAAATATACGAAGCTGGTAACGGCCTGAGCTGTTTCACATACAGTAACTGCACCGGGGGCGGTGTAAAACACCTACTTTTTAGGGATGCAACCCCGTTAAAAGCG
>CAZMAZ010000376.1:0-1087 GCA_964564255.1 uncultured Clostridium sp.
CAGAGTAAGTCGGGGCCTAAGGCGAGGACGAAAGTCGTAGCTGATGGGAAACTGGTAGATATTCCAGTACCACTTATTATCGCCAAAGAGTCGAGGCAGGGACGCAGAAGGATAGTATGACCAGACGGATGGAGAAGTCTGGCCAAATCACGAGTAGGGAATAGTAGTGAAGTACGCTGTTTTGCATAACTACGAGTGATGATGGGGAGTGAAAATAGTAACGAAGCATATGAATTCACGCTGACGAGAAAAGCTGCTAGATAGATAATGAGTGCTCGTACCGCAAACCGACACAGGTGGACGATGAGAGAATCATAAGACTGACGGGATAACCTTTGTTAAGGAACTCGGCAAAATGACCACGTAACTTCGGGAGAAGTGGTGCCTACGAGAGTAGGCCGCAGAGAAACGGCCCAAGCGACTGTTTAGCAAAAACATAGGTTTCTGCGAATTCGAGAGAAGAAGTATAGGAGCTGACGCCTGCCCAGTGCTGGAAGGTTAAGGGGAGTTGTTAGGAGACGAAGCGACGAACTTAAGCCCCAGTGAACGGCGGCCGTAACTATAACGGTCCTAAGGTAGCGAAATTCCTTGTCGGGTAAGTTCCGACCTGCATGAATGGCGTAACGACTTGGGCACTGTCTCAACAGAGGACCCGGTGAAATTGTAGTATATGTGAAGATGCATATTACCTGCGACTGGACGGAAAGACCCCGTAGAGCTTTACTGTAGTTTGATATTGAACATTGGGATTGTATGCACAGGATAGGTGGGAGACTTAGAGACGTTTATTTCGGTAGACGTTGAGTCGACGTTGGGATACCACCCTTATGATTTTGAGGTTCTAACCTAGACCCATAAACTGGGCTGGGGACAGTGTCAGATGGGCAGTTTGACTGGGGCGGTCGCCTCCGAAAGAGTAACGGAGGCGTACAAAGGTTCCCTCAGGCTGAATGGAAATCAGCTGAAGAGTGCAATGGCAGAAGGGAGCTTAACTGCGACACCAACAAGTGGAGCAGATACGAAAGTAGGTCATAGTGATCAGGCGGTAGAGAATGGAATTGCCGTCGCTTAACGGATAAAAGTTACC
>CAZMAZ010000377.1:0-1076 GCA_964564255.1 uncultured Clostridium sp.
GTCTAACGAATAACCGTTTATGATAGCAGAATCGGTAGTTTTAACGGCTTTACCGTCAGCACTTGAACTTATACTGTCACCTGCTGAAATTGTACCGCCGGCTTCAACGAGTAAAATCCCATAAATTGCAACGGGAGCGAATTGGTCTTTTTCTGTTGAAACATCTGATACACCTAAGGCTTTAGCACCTGCGGTGCAATAATTTCCGTCAAAACCTATAAATCTGTGTTGTTCGATATCTGAAAAGGCTTTTATTGATTCAATCAATAGAGGTTTGTAACCGTTATTTGTCATCATTACCTCCTTCAGATTTTTCTTCTTTTACGGAAGTTTCTGCTTTTTGTTTTGTACCTTGCTTATTTGTTGCAGGGGGGTTGGATTGTTTTGATTCAGGGATGATGGTTAAAAAATCCGATAAACGTTTTGCTTGAGGTTCAGTTAGTTCGATTGTTGAACCTTCAGAATAAAGCTTGCCGTTATGCATAATTGAAGTATGTTTGATTTTGTATTTAGCCATTAATCCTCCTAACCGTTAACCTTAGAGATAAGGAAACCTGCTTCTGCTCCGACAAGGAACGGATCGTAAATATCGGTTGCTCGGATATATTTGACTTTGTTTCCTTCTTTTTGGTACTCATCAATATTTAGAGCATCTTTTTTTCGAACCCTATATCCAAAAGACGGGTCATATTCGGTTCTGGTATCTCCAAGATTTGGAACGTATGCAAGAATAACATTGTCTTTCCAAATACGTTCAAACTCACCTTTTTCATTTGCAAAGATTGATTTTCCGATGAAAATATTTTCAATTTCAAAAATTTCTTTTAACAAATTAAGGGTTACTAATTTGTTTTGATTATCAGAAATACATTCTTTTAATTTCGGATGTCGTTTTAAAGATTTCCAAGCATCTTGACCGATAATCATTGTATTCGGGTCATTTGCAATTTTAGCGGACACTTTGTCTTTGGCATCATCAACAATGGCTTGCGGGTCAGAATCATCATTGTTGAAACAATTTGTACCTGATAAAACCATTTTGTTTTCTGTCGGATAATTGTCTAAATTTTGAACCA
>CAZMAZ010000378.1:0-1075 GCA_964564255.1 uncultured Clostridium sp.
GGTGGCGGTCAATGTTCCACCAGGTATCCTCCAGCACTTCCAGGAAGTTCCGGGAATTTTTGCCGGCAATGGACAAGCCACGGGCAAGGCCGGAATAAATGTGGGTATGTGCGTTGATCAGGCCGGGCATAATGACACCGCCCTGGGCATCCACGAATTCGGCGTTGGGATACTTCGCCTTCATGGCCTCCAGGGTGCCAACCTCCTTGACAACTTCGCCGTCGATGACGACAGCGCCGTCTTCCAGGTAGGGATTTGCAGGATCGCGGGTGATGAGTCTACCGTTTCCTACGAGCAGCATAATGATTGCCTCCTTTGGTTGATAAAAGTTTCATGTATTTTAAAGCCGGGCCCGTGCGCGTAGCACTGCGTTTCAGCCTGCAACTTTGACAAATTTTTTGTCCGACAGCCAATTTTTTATTGGGAGTCGTTGAAATTTCTGTATTTGCTGATATAATGGGGGTGAAAATAAGAAAGGAGCCGTAATTCCTATGAGAGCATCTGAAATCGACTTCTGCACCAAGCTGGCAAAGGGCATCGCCAGTCAGTTTGGCCCCAGTTGTGAGGTCGTGGTCCACGACCTGGCAGCATCCGACATCGAACATTCCATCGTCGCCATTGAAAACGGCCACATTTCCGGACGCCGGGTGGGCGATGGCCCGTCCCACGTTGTTTGGGAAGCGCTGAAGGCAGAGCCCAAGGGGCTGGAGGACCGGCTGTCCTACCTGACCAGAACCGAGGATGGCAAGATCTTGAAATCCAGCACCATCTTCCTGCGGGATGAAAACGGCAAGGCTACCGGTATTTTTGCCATCAACTATGACATCACCATGATGAAGGCCATGGAGGATGTGCTGCACATCTTCACAGCCACGGAAGAAAGCACCCAGGAACCGGAGACCATCACCCACAACGTTACGGATCTGCTGGAAGAACTGATCAAGCAGTCTGCCAAGATCGTGGGCAAGCCTGTGGCGCTGATGAACAAGGACGATAAGGTCAAAGCTATCCGCTTCCTGAATGAAAGCGGTGCGTTCCTGATCACCAAAGCCGGCCAGCGGGTGTGCAACTATTT
>CAZMAZ010000379.1:0-1069 GCA_964564255.1 uncultured Clostridium sp.
TGGGCGTGGAGAAGTTCAATGCCATCATTGTGGCATCCGGCAATGACTTTGCCGATGCACTGGCTGGCTCTTATCTGTCCACCCAGAAGAGTGCTCCCATCCTGCTCAGCTGGGGCAAGGGCGGCAAATATGCCTATCTGGATACCAACAACATCGATTACATCAAGGCCAATCTGGCCGAAGGCGGCACGGTTTACATTCTGGGCGGTTACGATGCCGTGCCGGTTTCTTATCAGATTCTCCTCAGCGAATACCATATCAGGCGTCTGGAAGGCGACAACCGCTACGGAACCAATCTGGCGATTTTGGAAGAAGCAGGCGTGAAGGATGGCAGCGAGATCCTGGTCTGCACCGGCACGTCTTATGCCGACTCCCTGAGCGCATCCGCAACCGGCAAGCCCATCCTGCTGGTGCAGGCGTACAAGGGCAAGTATTATGGCATCGATGCAGATTTCCTGTCCGGCCATAGCTATAAATTCACCATCCTGGGCGGCACTGAGGCTGTTGGCACAAATCTGGAAACCGAACTGAACAAATACGGCACCGTGACTCGTCTGTCTGGCGGCAATCGTATGGAGACTTCGGTCAAGGTAGCCCAGCAGTACTTCACGAATCCGGACAGTGTCGTCCTGGCCTACGCCTGGGGCTATCCCGATGGCCTGTGCGGCGGCGCACTGGCCTACGCCATGAACGCACCCCTGATCCTGACCATGGACAAGTGGGAAAGCGCAGCTGCGCAGTACGTCCAGTCGGGCGGCATCATGTCCGGCTACGTTCTGGGCGGCAGCGACCTTGTGTCCGACGCAACCGTGCGCACCATCTTCGACATGGCAAACAGCACTGCCATCACCACAAAGTAAACCCAAACCAAAGAGCCGCCCCAATTCGGGGCGGCTCTCAGCGTGTCAAAAAACTTGGCTCCCCCTTTGGGGAAGCTGTCATGCGATAGCATGACTGAGAGGGCTTATCAAATATATGCAACACAAATATTTGAATTTTTTTGACTTTTAAGTGAAATTCAGAACCCTCTCCGTCACGGCATTCGCCGTGCCACCTCTCCCAAAGGGAG
>CAZMAZ010000380.1:0-1063 GCA_964564255.1 uncultured Clostridium sp.
TCGTCGCCTGGTCGCCGGTGTGATAATACCCGTCGTGCCACGCTTCGTCCGTGCGTTCCTTGTCGTTATAGTAGCCGATAAACAACCCGCACGGAGCGCCGTCCTTTGTGCGTATGCATATCTCACCCGTGTCACCCGGCTTGCACTCGTTCCCGTCCGGGTCAAGCACCGCAACGTCATAAAGCGGACTGGGCTTGCCCATAGAGCCGAGCTTTGAAACAGAGCCTGCAAAGTTCGCCACCGAAAGCGTTGTCTCCGTCTGGCCGAAGCCCTCCATTATCGTCAACCCCGTTGCGTTTTTGAATTGATAGGAAACCTCGGGATTAAGTGCTTCACCCGCAGTTGTGGCATACTCTATAGAAGAAAGGTCGTACTTTGACAGATCCTCCTTTATAAAAAACCTGTACATCGTCGGCGGAGCGCAGAACGTGGTAATGTTATACTTTTTAAACAGCGGAAGTATATCGTCCGAATGGAAACGGTCAAAATCGTAGGTAAACACAGCCGCTTCGCAAAGCCATTGACCGTACAGCTTACCCCACAGCGCCTTGCCCCAGCCCGTGTCGGATATGGTAAAATGCAAGCCGTTGGGGTTGACGTTGTGCCAATACTTAGCCGTCGGATAGTGCCCCAATGCGTACTTGTAGGAGTGCGTTGCAATGCGCGGATAGCCGGTCGTTCCGGAGGTGAAGAGCATAAGCATAGGGTCGTTTCCGCACGGAGAGTCCGCCTTGCGCTCATAGTGGGTGCTGAACCTTTCAACCTCAACGTTAAAATCGTACCAGCCGTTTCTGCTGCCGCCGACAAGTATTTTTACCATATCGGGGAAAAGGTCTGCGGCTTTTTCGGCTTCCGCGGCAACATCGCCGTCGGCTGTGCAGACTATTGCCTTAACGCCTGCCGCCTTGTATCTGTAAGAAAAATCGTGTTCCACAAGCTGATTGGTCGCGGGTATGGCAATCGCCCCTATCTTGTGCAGGGCAAGCATACAGAACCAAAATTGATAGTGCCGCTTCAGCACAAGCATTACCGTATCACCGCGCCCTATACCGAGCGACTCGAA
>CAZMAZ010000381.1:0-1058 GCA_964564255.1 uncultured Clostridium sp.
ACCAGCCATTTTCTGCTTAAATCAGTCGAATTCAACGGAAAATGGCTGTTATAGCCTTGCTTTTCTGCACCATTTCCTGAAAAAGGGCAGACTACGCCCTATCAGGTTGTGGATAATTTTCGTCCAGCAATTGCAATGGCATATAAATTGGCACAGGCAAACATGGCATACAGCCGATTCTCGTTTTTCTTTAATCCACGATATGCTGTTTTCCGGTAGCCGAATTGACATTTGATGATTCGAAATGCATGCTCAACTTTACAGCGGATGGAAGATTTCCGGTGCTCAATAAACTTGTCCCAATTGAAGAGGTAGCTTCCGAATTTTTGAAGGCTGCTGGGGCGACGGTTAATGCGGAAATCAATTTTTGAAAAGTTCTCATTTTCGGCAATCTCGGGACGTTTTTGGGCACCGAGGTATCCCGAATCTCCGTAAACAACCTCATCATCTTCACGAAGAAGGTTTGCTGTTTGGGTTACGTCATGCTCATTTGCAGATGTAACTGTAAGGGTGTGGACAAGTCCACTGCCTGCATCAACACCAATGTGACATTTCATTCCGAAACGCCATTCGTTGCCTTTTTTTGTCTGGTGCATCTCTGGATCCCGTGCTTTATCGGCGTTTTTCGTGGAGCAGGGGGCGTTAATGATGGTTGCGTCCACAATAGTACCGCCCTTCATCATATGACCAGTTTGCTCCATTACGCGATTGATTGCGTCAAAAAAGAGCTTGTTCAGGCCATTTGCTTCCAGAAGATGTCGGAACTTACACAGCGTTGTTTCATCCGGTACGTTTTCATTCATGAAGTCAATGCCTGTGAATTTCCGCATGGCGTAGCTGTCATAGATGGCGTCCTCAGTAGCTGGATCTGACAGATTAAACCAGATTTGGAGCAGGTACATCCGTAACATTTTTTCAATGCCCATCGGCGGACGCCCACGCTTTCCTTCGGGATAGCAGGGCTTGATTACGCCGACCCACTCCTCCCACGGAATGATTTCGTCCATCATTTCCAGAAAGCCTTCGCGTCTGGTTTTCTTCTTCCGGCAACTGTACTC
>CAZMAZ010000382.1:0-1058 GCA_964564255.1 uncultured Clostridium sp.
GAATGTTATTGGACGGCTATGAATAATTTGTTAACAATAAACCGTCATATTTAACTATTGAAGGAAGAACCGCACAAATAAAGTTTTAGTGGCAGTTAAGACTTTATCACACAGACTTTCAATGGTCAATCATTAAAAAACCGAAAGTATCGATAATCGACCTATAGCCCCACTTTTTATGTTTTAAACGAACAGCTCCGCATCATTCAGATCACACGCACCCCGTCACCCTGAGCGAAGCGGCAGTGCCGCGTCGTCGAACAGATCTAGGCGCATTATTAAATAATATAGCGCGCGAGCAATGCGAAAAAGGCTTCCCCCGCGCAGAAAAAACGTTTGATTTTAGAAAGCGCAAAACGCATTGGGGGAAGCTGTCCGCGACAGCGGGCTGATGAGGGATAATCTACACGCGACTCAACATCCTAAGTCCAGCGATTCGGGTTAGCAACTTCGTTTTGTTAAAAACGGCGGAAATCTCGGCGGGAACATCAATAACACACAAGCAGGCAACCGAACGGCAATTAACACAGGTGCATTTTTATCTTGGGTGCCGTTGCCTCGATTACAAGTAGACGATACCGCCAGAACACTCGACTTTATTTGTTCCCGCATTTAACAACCAATCAAGTCCTTTTTCCACATTCTCCCATTGTTCGGTTGTTCCTGCAAATTTAACGGTACATAGTTGCGCGCAATCGCTAAACGCTTTCTCGCCGATTTTATTTATACTCGCAGGAATATTAATTTCCGTCAGCGAACCGCATCCGTAAAAGGCATATATACCGATAACTTTAACGTTTTCTCCAAAAGCGACACGGCCCAAATTCAAGCATCCGCTAAACGCATCTGTTTTTATTTCAATAACGTTATCGCCTATCTCAACGCTCGTAACGTCGGTGCGATTTTTAAACGCCTCCGACCCGATTGCCGTTACCGGTTTACCTTTATACGTATTCGGAATAACTATATCTCCGCCCTCACATCCATCAGCCAAGCCGCTTACTATATAACTTTCTCCGTCATCGCTAAGAATAAAGGTTAAGTTCGTTTGCTCGGGC
>CAZMAZ010000383.1:0-1045 GCA_964564255.1 uncultured Clostridium sp.
TCGGAATCCCCTGCACAAACATCGGCATAACCGCCACAACAAACGAACAAGTCGGAAATTTGGGCGACTGCAAGTCGATCGCGTGCTTTGCGACTTCATTATTGACTTCGTCAAAATGATATATGCCGCAAAATGAATAATGAATAATGAATAATTGCGGGTGGGCTCTGCCCACACCCGATTTAAGTTACGATGCGTTGCGTGCAGTTATGGATTTAGAATACGGATTAAGATAAATGAACAAACAAACAATTATTGATTTTTTTGATAGATGCGCCCCTAGTTGGAATGCAAATATGGTGAGAGACGAGCAAATCATCTCCACTATTTTGGACAACGGCGGAATTTGCCAAAACATTGACGTGTTGGATGTCGCTTGCGGTACAGGCGTGCTGTTTGAAGATTATTTGAAGAGAAACGTGAAATCGGTCACGGGAATTGATATTTCGCCTAAAATGGTAGAAATTGCAAAAAATAAGTATGCGAATATCGACGTCGTTTGCGGCGATGTTGAAGAATATGATTTCGGCAAGCAGTTCGATGCGATTATGGTGTACAACGCCTTTCCACACTTCCCCAATCCGCAAAGATTGATTGAAAGACTTGCATCTCTCACAAAACAAGGCGGAAGATTGAGTGTTGCCCACAGCATGAGTCGAGAAGCACTTGCGCATCACCATAAATACGTGATGCATGTATCCATCGAACTTCTCTCTGCGGAAGAACTTGCAAAACTATTCGATCCCTACTTCGATGTGGATATATCCATCTCCGACGACAAAATGTATCAAGTATCGGGCATTAGAAAATGAATAATGAATAATGAACAATGAATAATTGCGGAAACATGAAAGTGATTTTTGACACGGTTATTCGCCATCCATAACACACAATCGCAAGTGCGATAAATAGATAAGTTGCGCGGAAGAGCCTTGCCGATGGCAAGCCAAATATATACAAGCATACATGACTTGACAGTGCTAAGGTTACGACAAAGCAAATCGCTATTTAGTGCAGTTGTTTGCAAGCGCGATAAATAGATGCA
>CAZMAZ010000384.1:0-1040 GCA_964564255.1 uncultured Clostridium sp.
TTTTCAAAATCCATGAAACACCGTTTCAAACTAAAGGCAAACCGACCGTTATGGCTGTAGCAGATCCGCATGGGAATTCCCGCTTTTTGGGCACACATCAGCGGCCCCAATGCCAGTTCCGTATGGGCGATCATGATTTTATATTCCGGGTGTGCTTTGAAAAAATCCAGCATACTGCGGTAATACGCAGCATAAGAAAAGGGATTGAAGGGTTTTGCATAAAAAATACGTCCGCCAAGGGACAGGATCTCATCGTCATATGCACCTTTCTGTGTTCTATGCACCAGAAAATCAAACTGCACCTTTGTCCGGTCGATATTGCGGTAGATGCGCATCAATTGGGTCTCAATGCCGCCGGGGTCCATGATAACGTCCTCGTGGAGTATCCGAATGGGTTCCATGTTATTTCCTCACTTTCAATGCAAATCAATGCCGGTGCCGAAGCCCCCAATGTGGGAGTGTTCCGTTTTTAATTTGCATTGTCCTCAATTTTATAAATGAAGCGCTTGGGTGATAAGGCTACGGTCTGACGTAACCAGCGTCCCCGCCGGGATATCCCGGTCTATCACAGCACCGGCCCCAATCACACAGTGTTCCCCAACGTGAACACCTTTCAAAATCACCACATTACTGCCGATCCAGCAGGAATCGCCAATGGTGACTCTGCCGGTGGTAAATCCCTGTTCCTTGATTGGAACATCTTTTTGGGAAAACCGGTGGTTATGGTCATAAATTTTTACATTCTCCCCAAACAGGCAACCATTTCCGATATCCACCTGTTTCAGAGCGTTGATGGAACAGCCGTGATTGAAAAAGCAATTTTTTCCGATGCGAATCACGGCCCCTTTTTCCAGATAAATGCGAAAATCCCTTCGAAACGTGGTGCCCTTTCCAACCGAAAAGCGGTGTCCAAACAGGATCTTATACAGGACCATTTTCCAAAAGGCTGCCACATGATAGCTCAGTTTCCATAATTTCATGCCCATTTTCTGTCACACCATTTTCTTTCGTTTCATCCGGTTGCGCCACGGAAGCACCAC
>CAZMAZ010000385.1:0-1039 GCA_964564255.1 uncultured Clostridium sp.
AGTATAATTTGTCATGCCCTTTCAACTCCTTTTATTTTTTGAATTTTGCTAATACTACTTTAGAATCGTTTGATACTGAAACTGCATATATTTCATCTGCTGTAATTTCTGTTGATCTTTTTCTAGCTTTTCTTTCTGTTTCAACATTTAAAGCTCTTTTTAAGTATATAGTTAGTGCTGGTGTTTCTTCTTCTGTCTCTGCTTCTGTTTCCAATTTAATAATTGGGTTTAAGTATGCTGTTGCTTCTGTATTTTCTTTTACTTTTTTAGATGGAACAATTCTTGTGTTTGCAATCATACCAATTTCGCCTTTTAATACAACTTCTTGGTTGTATTTATCAGCAGAAATAAAATTAGAATCTTTTCTTAATGTTGTTACTTGTTTTGGATGTACAAACATTGCTTTTTCTCCATTTACTTCTTCTTCAAATACATCCACAGCATCAACAATACCTTCATAGCTAATTTTATTTGAAGAGCCATCATATATTAATCTTCCGCCTGCATCTTCATCAGCTAACGCATCCATACAATCATTATCGATTTTAGATGCAATTGACAATGCTACTTGGTTGTTTACTTCTCCCACTGGGTCTCCATGTGATGATAATACAGCTTCATCTGTCAATGTTACTCCTTTCATTGCTTTTTTTACAGTTACTTTTTCGCTTGATGCTTCTAATGTTGTCATTCCACATTCAACACCTTCTGCTACATCTTCAGCATCTCCTATGTATGCGAATTTAGGCACTGTAACAGTGTCTCCTTCTGCTCCTTCTAGTGTAGTGTCTACCTTTGCAAAAGGTGCTACTCTTATTTTTTTTGGTAATTTTGCTGAAATCATATCAGCCATAACCTCTGGATCAATTAAATTTGTTATTTTTGTTAATTCTCCCATAACTATTTCCTCCTATTCATTTTTTAAATTTTCATAAATTTCTGGCTTTTCATTTTTTAAAGCCACTCTGTCTTTATAAGACATTTTGTTAAATATCTCTTTTGTAATTTGTGTGTTTCCAGGTTGTTTTATATCTCCTGT
>CAZMAZ010000386.1:0-1036 GCA_964564255.1 uncultured Clostridium sp.
TGCCTTACTTCGACAAAGAATTTGTGCACTATAATCAATACTTTCATCGATATACAAAGCGGTCGTGGCGAAACCGTCACGACCGCTGTGCCAATATTCAGCAATAAACCATTTCAGCCAATACGATCTCTTCCGCGCGTGCCTTGATGCTGTTCATCTCCCGCACCCAGCGTAGCGGATTGGCGGATTTTAGCGTCTCGTCCACACCCATTCGCTCCGACATTTGAGTTATGATCCATTCGATCTGCTCCCGCGCTTGGATGTCAATTTCGTGAAGATGCTCGTTCAAGTGCCCCTCGGTCAGCAAAGTGGTGTATGTGCCGCGGCGGTGTTGTTTTAAGTAGTCAAGACGCATTCTGCCGTATTTGCCGATCTCGTAGTCGGTTTGCTCGCCGAGCGCAAGCATCGGATAATATTGTTCTCCGCGTTCGGGGCATTCCTTGTTCTCGACCTCGTGAAGCACGTCTTCTACGGGCAAATTTTCAAAGGTCTCCTCATGCGTGCGCTTGGATTTTCTCTTATGCTCGGGAACGATAACATCCTTCTCTCGCTCACGGACTTCCTTATTGGCATTCTCCTCGGCTTCGTTAAAAATGCTCATCTGCTCGCCGCCATCAAGGATGATCTCGCGCTTTTCGCTTTTCTGACCATAGACCATCTTTTTGTAGTTTGCCAACTCTTGCTGGGTACTTGCCAGCTTTTCTTCAAGCATTTAAATGACGGTTTTGTAGGCAATCTCTTTGGAGGGTGAAAGAGGCGATTCATCCATAATGAGCTTCTCTATTGTGAGTTTTAATTCATCGTTTTTCATTGTGGCCCCTCCTTTTCGTTCATTTTCATTACAAGAATATTATACCATAAAAGAACGGAAATGTCTGCAGATTCCCTGCAAACATTTCCGTAACTGCCTATAGATATCCGTATTTCATACGGCGGCTTTTTAATACAAAAGCCCCGGTTTGGATTCTTTAATTGCCTTGGGTTGTTCAAGCTCCAAGCCCTCCAAAAGCCAACGGATTTCTTGTTCGGATAACAA
>CAZMAZ010000387.1:0-1030 GCA_964564255.1 uncultured Clostridium sp.
TTTTTTTACTAATAAAACTCTTATATTATTTGCCTATCTATATAATAACGAGACAGTTATAAGCCAAATTAAAAATAAAATAAATAATGGGCTAATTGAATGGAAAGTTTGTAAAATTAGAGTAATAAAAAGACGCACCTTTGGTAGATGCAGTTTTGAATGCCTAAGGTGTTTAGCTTTAAATTCTTAAGTCAAAAACATGAATAAGACTCAAAAGAAAGGTTATACAATAAAATTAATAGTCCTGGTAAAAAATTATTTGAATTATGGTTTTAAAGGAGGAGTTATATGATTATACCTAAATATTTAAAAAATATTGTTATTGTTGAAAAATTAGAACAATATTCTGGCTCTTTTAAAATTAAATGTATTTGTGGGTGTGATAAATTTATTTTATATAAAAATATAAAAAAGAGACCGAAAATATCAAAAGAAAATCAAAAAAAAATTAGAGAAACTGAGATGTGGAAAGATAAAGTTTTTTCACCATTAGTTACGAATTATGGAGATTGTAGAAAGAGTCAGGCTGCAGCTTTTATAGATCATCCTAAAGAGAATTATAGAGAAATTGTTATATATGATTGTACTGATTTAACTACAAAGTTTGATTTAATAAAAGATAAAGATAGAATAGTTAAAATATTTAAAGTGAATTATGGAGAAGTACCATTAAGTGTTGCTGAGATTAATGCTATAAAAAAATATGATTTTAATACAATTATCAAAGCAAAATGTTCGCTTTGTAATAAAGAACATACATTATATGATAGTAGAATTCATGGCTGTGATGCAATTGATTTTAATAATTTTGAATTAGAGGAATATGATTTCAAAGAAATGAAAATAAAAGGTGAAACTGGAATAGCATATAATGTAACTATTGATATTAAAAATTTTTGGGAGGATAATAAAAATATAGATTTTACCAATGATAATATAAATGTTGATTTTTCTAATATGATTAATTATATTAAAATTCAAGTTACAAATGAATCCACATATAAAAAAACAGTATTTTCTGAGGAATTGG
>CAZMAZ010000388.1:0-1020 GCA_964564255.1 uncultured Clostridium sp.
CATTTTATCGTTTTAATCATTTGTTCACTCAATAAAAAACTTGCTGCGATTTGCTTTTAGCATTTTGTGCGGAAAACTGAGTTGCGCAAGGAACACGGCAAGCATAACAAGCACGCATCCCAAAAACTCTTTAGGCGAATAACTCTCGTTGAAGAACGCCACTCCACCCACAAACGCAATGACCGATTCAAGCGACATTATGAGCGTAACAAGTTCGGGCGCAAGATACTTTTGCCCCATTGTTTGCAAGGTAAATCCAACGCCTGCGGACATAATGCCAACATACAAAATAGGCAAGATATTTTCCCCCACAACCGAGACGGGCGGGAAGCCCTCTATTGCCATTGCAGGCAAACTCAATATGCTGGCAACAAGAAATTGCACAAGCGTAAGTTTAAGCGGATCCGTCTTTGCAACATACACGTCGATAAACATTATTTGCAAGGAGAACCCCACCGAGCAAAGCAAGAGCATACCGTCTGCATAAGTGAGTCCGCCTTCCGAGTCTATGCACATAATGTAAAATCCGACAACTGCGATAAGCACCGCAAAACTGCTATTGGGTGATATGCGCCTGCGCAAAAGTATGCTGAATATGGGCACGATAACGATGTATAATGCGGTGATAAATCCCGCTTTGCCGACGGTTGTATGCGCAATGCCGTACTGCTGCAAGTTGTTTGCAATAAATATGCTTATGCCGCACATAAGACCGCAGAATAACGTCTCCTTATTCCACCCCATGCGCTTGATACCCTTTTTCTTATCCCACAGTGTACATATCAAAAGGAAGAGCGCAAGCACCACGACTGCAAGCGAAAATCTAAATCCGTTGAAAGTGAAAACGGGCACGCTCGATGAGGCTTGTCTTTGCGCGATAAACGCAAATCCCCATACAAACGCGCCAAGCGAGCAGAAAAATACTCCCATTAAGTTGTGCGACTTTTTTTCTTGCATACCTGTTTCCGTTTATGTGGTTTCCTATTGATGTAGGCTATATACCTTATTCTCAATAGGCTA
>CAZMAZ010000389.1:0-1020 GCA_964564255.1 uncultured Clostridium sp.
TCCATCCTCCAGTTCCATCACAACGTCACCGTCATTATGGACGAGGACTGCTACCGGGGCTAACCTGTACATACAAGCAAACGCCATGGACTGCCATGGCGTTTTTATGTTGGGGGAAGGGAGTTAGGTGGTGTGTCCGATGCCCCCCTGTTTGCGCTCTTGGAAAAGCAATAGAAAAAGTTTACAATTTAGACATATTTAGATGCGCAGATTTTACAGTTTGTCCGAATCTGGATGGTATGATAGTGCCATAAAAGTTCGCTGTTTCCCTATTTTGCAGCGAAGGAAAGGACACAATATGAAGAGAGAAACAAGCTGGATTTTGTTTTTCCTGTTGCTATTCGCCTTGGTTGGCTGCAACACGGAAAAAGAAAGTAATGAAAGCGGAAAAATGGAGGATTCAGAAAATCTGGCAAATTCCATTATTTCTGTGACAAATGAGACCACGGAAAATCCGGGAAATGCCCAGAATTTCCCTACGGCAGAACCGGTGCAAACCACGCAGGATCCTAACCATACCTCCTTGCCGGAGTACGCTACGGACACCCCTGCTCCCACGGTGGACACGGGCATTCACGGGGCAACCCTCGTCTCCAGAAATCTGGTAAACGGCGTTCAGGAGAACACATATTACAACGAAACACTGGATTTTTCCCAGCTAACTCTGGAAATTCTCTCCTTTGACCCCAACTCCACCACGGAGGCACTGCGGCTGAAAGTTACCATGCCAGAAGGGTGGACACCGGCGGTACAGGCGTGGATGCGGAAGGAAGGCCTTCGTATGCGCTTTGCCGTGGACGGCAGAAGTGTGGATGGCTTCAGAGAACGGGAGCTCCATTTCGAGGAGGGCAGCAACGCCTTTGAGATTGTGTATAAAAAGTGCATACTGGACGAGTACGACCTCTCCGGCACCACCCTCATTGTCACCCCCTTTGTGGAGGAATATATCTGGATAGCATCCTGCGAACCGGATGAAAATGAGAATGCGATTCGCTACTATTTGTCAGAGGGGGATACCTT
>CAZMAZ010000390.1:0-1004 GCA_964564255.1 uncultured Clostridium sp.
GAGCATATTTATCCGCGCAGTTTTGTTAAGGATGACAGCATCATTAACAATAAAATACTGGTGGATTCAAAAGCAAACGGAGACAAGAGCGACGATTATCCGATAAATTTCGCTATTCAAGAAAAAATGCGCGGATATTGGAAATATCTGAACAGCATTTCAAATAGTGACGGAAATAAACTTTTGAGCGATGAAAAATACAAGAGACTGACAAGAACGACGCACTTTACCGATGATGAAAAATACGAATTCATCAACCGTCAGCTTGTGGAAACCAGGCAGTCTACCAAGGCTGTGGCAACATTGATGAAGGAACTGTATCCCGAAACGGAGATAATTTATGTAAAAGCAGGGCTTGTGTCCGATTTCAGACAGAAATTTGATCTCGTGAAGTCGCGTTCTGTTAATGATTTGCATCACGCGAAAGATGCGTATTTGAACATCGTTGCCGGAAACGTGTGGCATTTGAAGTTTAGTCGTCAGTTTTGGCGTTCGGACGCGCAGAACAATGCCAAGCCTGAGATCGTTTTCACGCGCCCGGTTGTGTGCAACGGTAAAACGGTGTGGAACGGAGCCGCAGACAAGGATCGCGTAGTCAAGATCGCAAGAAAGAACACGGCGCATATGACAAAATACGCTTTTTGCAGAAAGGGCGGACTGTTCGATCAAATGCCGGTTTCTGCTGCCAAGGGTTTGACTCCGCTCAAAAAGGACCGTCCCACCGAAATCTACGGCGGATATAACAAATCCACGGCATCGTTCTTCGTTTTGGTGAGATATAAAATCGCCAAAAAGCAGGACATTATGGTTATGCCGGTTGAACTGCTTTATGCCGATAAATTTATGAACGATGATGATTTTGCCGTGGAATATGCAAAGCGCACGATTGCGGACATTACCGGGAAAAACGTTGAAAATGCGGAATTTTTGCTGAACAAACGCATTATAAAGGTTAATACCGTGCTGTCGCTGAACGGTTTCAGAATGTGCATCACGGGAAAATC